>NZ_LIFT01000013.1:0-100456 GCF_001297795.1 Citrobacter sp. CtB7.12
TGGACTGCACCCCAAAAGTTGGACACTCAACTGAGTAAGGTGCAGTTTTTTATGGCAAAGCCAAAATATTCCCCTGAAACAAAACTGGCTGTGGTTAATCATTATTTGTCCGGAAAAGACGGAGAAGAGCGTACAGCCGACCGTTTTGGTGTTGAAAGAACTTCCGTCCGTCGCTGGGTCAGGGCGTGGCAACTCCACGGTATGGAAGGGCTGTCAGGGAAAAATAAACATCATTCAGCTGAATTTAAACTCGTCGTCGTCCGGGCGGTTATCCGTGACCACCTGACGATGCGTGAAGCAGCTGCCCGGTTTAATCTCTCTGCAGAAACGCTTGTCCGACACTGGGTCTGCGTGTACAACGATGCCGGAGCGGAAGGACTGCTAAACATTCAACGCGGACGGCCTGGAAAAATGACAAAACAAAAAATCCCCCCATCCCCTACAGATAAAGAACTGGAAAAACTCTCCCCCGAAGAACTCCGGGCTGAACTCCGTTACCTGCGGGCAGAGAATGCCTATCTAAAAAAGTTGAAGGCCTTGGTTCAGAGCGAAAAAAACGGCAGCAAGCCCTGATAATCAGTGAACTGAGGCATAAGCACGCTCTGCGAGACCTCCTGCGCGCGGCAGGCATGTCCCGCAGTACATGGTATTACAATATGAATGCCCTGAAGCAGGTGGACAGGCATGCCGGGCTGAAAGATAAAATCCGTGAGATATACGCCTGGCACAAAGGCCGTTATGGCTACCGCAGGATCACGCTTTCGCTGAGAAAGCAGGGTCTGCTGGTGAACCATAAAACCGTGCAGCGGCTGATGACAGAGCTGTCGCTCCGGTCTCTGATAAGGGCGAAGAAATACCGCTCATGGAAGGGGGAAACAGGCAAGGCAGCCCCCAATATCCTGAGCAGGAACTTCAGTGCATCAAAAGCCAATGAAAAATGGGTTACGGATGTTACAGAGTTCTCGCTGCAGGGTAAAAAGCTGTACCTGTCGCCGGTACTCGATCTTTTTAACCGGGAAATAATCTCCTACAGCCTGTCGGAAAGGCCGGTGATGGAGATGGTTAATACCATGCTGCGGGATGCGTTCTTAAAGCTCGGACCAGACGACGCCCCCTTGCTGCACACAGATCAGGGCTGGCAATATCGGATGGCAGGCTATCAGGCAAAGTTAAAGGCGCAGGGCATGACGCAAAGTATGTCCCGAAAAGGAAACTGTCTGGATAATGCCGTGATGGAAAACTTCTTCGGGACGCTGAAATCGGAGTGTTTTTACCTGAGTCAGTTCAGCAATATCAGCGAACTGAGGAAGGCGATAGAGGATTATATCCGTTACTACAACAACGAGCGGATAAGCCTGAAACTAAAAGGCCTGAGTCCGGTAGAGTACCGGGCCCAGGCTCTGAAGGCCGCTTAATATAAACTGTCCAGATTTATGGGGTCAGTCCACGAGGTCTACCGGGCTCATCGATTACTCCAGATAAAACACGTTTTTCAGCTCTGCGCTCACCGGGCTGTTATCCGGATTTGCGGGCATGACGTCGCGCATATGCTTCCACCAGCGCTGACAAACGTCAGTGTTGGCAACGGCGTTCCAGCGTTCTTCGGACTCAATCTCTACGGTCGCAAACAGCAAATTACGCGGCGCATCGAGATAGATCGCGTAATGATGCGCCCCGTGCGCTTTCAGCACAGCTTCCAGCTCCGGCCAGATGGGATTATGCCGACGCTGGTACTCCTCATGTGCGTCGGCATTCACCTGCATCACGAACGCTTTGCGGATCATAATGCCTCCAGATACAGCTCGCGTACTTCGTCACGGCTTGCAGTCCGCGGGTTACACGGCGCACAAGGATCCGCCAGCGCTTTGTCCAGCCAGCCTTCGATATCCTCTTTAGTGACGCCAAGCTGGCTGAAACCAGCCGGAATACCGACACGTTTGCTTAATGCGCGGATGGCGTTGATCGCTTCCATACTTGCTGCTTCATCGCTCATACCACGGGTATCGACACCCATCGCCTGCGCGATGTGGGCAAAACGCGCCACTGCGTTCGGGCGGTTAAAGTTTTCGATAATCGGCAGCAGGATGGCGTTACAAACGCCGTGCGGCAGGTTATGCGTGGCGCCCGGCTGGTGCGCCAGGGCGTGAACCAGCCCCAGGCCGGCGCTGTTGAACGCCATCCCCGCCAGATACTGACCAAACGCCATTTGCTCGCGCGCTTCCAGGTTGTGGCCATCATCGACCGCTTTTGGCAGCCACAGGTTGATCAGGCGAATCGCTTCCAGCGCATTGGCGTCAGTCAGCGGGTGTGCACCAACAGAAACATATGCTTCCACCGCGTGGGTCAGCGCGTCCATACCGGTTGCTGCCGTCACGGAGGCCGGGATTTCCAGCATCACGCTGGCATCGTCCACGGCGATATCCGGGATAATGTTCGGATCGATGATAACCTCTTTCACCTGGCGTCCGGAGTCGATGATCACGGCGTTGCTGGTCATCTCGGCAGCGGTTCCGGCAGTGGTGTTAATGGCAACCAGCGGTACGCCTGGGTTTTTCACTTTCCCCACGCCGGAGTAAGCGGTGGAAGGCCCCGGGTTCGCGGTGAGGATTTTCACGGCTTTAGCGGTATCGATCGGGCTGCCGCCGCCAAAGGCGATGAGGTAATCACAGTTCGCGTCCTGATAAGCCGCGTAGCCTTTTTGCACCAGCGCTTCGGTCGGGTTCGGGAACACCTCATCGAACAGGTGGTACGACATTTTGTGCTCATCCAGCGCCACAAACAGACTGTCGAGCAGGCCCAGCTTAACCAGTTGACCGTCGGTGACGATCAGCGCTTTTCCCCATTGCTTATTCGCTACGAGGTTCACCATATCGCCAATCGCGCCCGCGCCGTGCAGACTGATTTTCGGAAGTGCCAGCATAAAGCTCATGTTGTTTCTCCTTAAAGTGATGATATTTCCGGCGGCAAAACTCCATGTCGCCGGAGGGATTCAGATTCGTCGTCGTTGCATCATTCGGCGGGTAAGAATCGGCAGCGAGATCACCACGATCAGCATCGCGCCGATAATGATCGACATCACGATGCCCGGCACGTTGAGCAGGCTCAGGCCGAAGGTCACCAGCCCCATCAGGAACGCTGCGATGATGACGCCAGTCATGCTGCCGGAGCCGCCGAGAATATTGACGCCACCCAGCACCGCCATTGTTACCACGGCCAGCTCCCAGCCCATCGCGATGGTGGGACGCGTACTGCCGAGTCTGGAGGTGAGCAACACGGCGGCCAGTCCCGCCATGAGTCCGACCAGAGCGAATAAAATCAGGTTGTGACGTTTCACGTTAATGCCGGAGTACCACGCGCCCACCGGGTTATTACCGATGGCGTAGGTGCGGCGACCAAAGTTCGTTTTGTGCAGCAGGAAGGTGAACACGATCGCCAGTACGATAAACAGAGCAAACTCGAACGACAGCGCGCCCCAGACGTAGCCCTGACCAAACCACGTAAAGCTTTCCGGGTAAGCATTCAGCGCCTGATCGCCGAGTAAAATGTAGGTTATGCCTCGATACAAACTCATGGTGCCGATGGTGATCACGATGGATGAGAGATTAAACCGCGTCACCAGGATGCCGTTCAGCAGCCCGCACAAGAGTCCGGTTCCCAGCCCGACGCAGACCAGCAGGGGCGTATCCATTCCCGCTGCCGCGCAGAACCCCATGGCCGTCGAACTCAGCGCCAGAGTTGACGCCACCGAGAGATCAATTTCCCGGGCGATAATCAGCATCGCCATGGGCAGCACGATGATCGCTTTTTCGGTGAAGTTGAACGTTGCGTCGGAGAGATTCCAGATATTAAGGAAGTACGGCGAGGCCAGCGCGTTGACGATAAATACCGCCAGGGTGACGGCGAACAGAAAACCCTCCCAGCACAACAGGCGTTGCCAGACCGCGCGCGTATCGGGGGCGCGTTCGATCGCTTCAGACGTCATCACTTTATTCATGAGTTCACCGCCTGTTTTTGCCGTGCCAGCGCTGCGTTGCGCAGAATTAACCGGCCTTTGTGTTTATTGCTGCGTTCGTTGAGCAGAACGGCAATCACGATCACCGCGCCGGAAATAGCCATCTGCCAGAAGGGTGAGATGCCAATGACGGGCAATGCGTTATTGATCACGCCAAGGAACAATGCGCCACACAGGCAACCGAGAACGCGACCGATTCCTCCCATTGTACTGATACCCCCAATCACACAGGCTGCCACAACCTGTAACTCAAAACCGTTAGCTACATCGACATAGGCAACAGCGAATCGGGAAATCCACAGGTAGCCGCAGAAACCGGCGAGGGCACCCGACAGGCAGAAGCTGATGAACTGCATTTTCCCGGCATTGATCCCGGTGTAATACGCCGCAGTGGCATTCCCGCCTGCGGTGTACAGCGCTCGTCCTGTGCGGCTGTAGCGCAGGAAGTAGCTGACTACGATAACGGCGGCGATGGCGCACCAGCTCAGTACCGGCAGGCCAAGCAGAGCAAAACGAGGAAGGGCGAGGAAGCTGTCGCTCATCTGATGCGAGTTAATCCAGCCGCCGTTCGACAGCAAAAAGATAATGCCGCGATAAATGCTCATGGTACCGAGCGTGACCACTATCGCCGGGATACCTAATTTCCAGACCAGCAGACCGTTGATCATTCCCATCACCAGACCGCAGGCGGTTGCCAGTAATATCAACGCCCAGACGGGGATCTCAGGATGCTGGAAGTTGAGCAGGGCGACGATCATCCCGGTGAGCGCCAGATTGGCGGCCATCGACAGATCGATACCTTTGGTCAGTAGTACCATCATTTGCCCGAGCGCGAGGATGAGCAGAATCGAGGTGTCATTGAAGATTTCGGCCAGATTGCCAGGAGAGACAAACGACGGGACGCGACTGCCGATGGCGGCGATCATCAGGAGAATAACCGCTGCCAGCAGGGCTTCGCGGTGTTTGAGCAGGCGCTGAATCATTATGCTGCCTCCTTATTGATGCCGCTGGCGGCGCTGACAATGGCCTCCGCTGTGGCTTCACCGGCGCGGTATTGCGCGACCATCAGCCCTTCGTGCATGACGATAATTCTGTCTGCCATGCCCATCACTTCCGGGAGTTCAGAGGAGACCATGATCACCGCCAGCCCTTGCGCCACCAGTTCGGACATAAACTGGTGCACCGCCGCTTTTGAGCCGATATCGATGCCTTTGGTCGGTTCGTCGAGAATAATCACTTCAGGATGGGTGGCGAGCCATTTACCGATCACCACCTTTTGCTGATTGCCGCCGGAAAGCGTTTCGACCGCCTGACGCCAGCTAAACGCTTTGACCTGCAGGCGTTTAGCATAGCTGTCCGCCAGTTGCCACTCTCGCGCCGCATTGAGCACGCCACGCGGATTCAGCTTACTCAACTGCGGCAGGCTGATGTTCTCGGCGATACTCATTTCAATGATTGCCCCCTGTTTTTGTCGTTCTTCCGGCACGTAGACAATACCAGCGCGAATCGCATCGGCAGGCTGATGAAAATGAATGGCCCGTCCGTTGAGACGGATTTCACCGTGAGAAGGCCGGGATACACCGGACAGCGCCTGCATCAATTCGGTCCGTCCTGCCCCCACCAGCCCGTAGAAACCGAGGATCTCCCCTTTTCTCAGAGTGAAATCAATGTGGGCAAATTCAGTGGGATGGCAGAGATCTTTCACCTCCAGTACCGTCTCGCCTTTCTCGCAGGCCACTTTCGGGAAAGTCTGGGTAATCGCGCGTCCTACCATCATGGCGACCATCCGCTCTTCGCTAATCTCATGGATGTCGCCGGAACTGACGAATACGCCGTCGCGTAGAATGGTGTAGTGATCCGCCAGCTCAAAGATTTCATCGAACTTGTGGGAGATAAACAGAATCGCTTTGCCTTCCTGCTTCAGGCGCTCAACGATTTGATAGAACTCCAGAATTTCGTGTTGCGACAGTGCGGCGGTCGGTTCATCGAGAATCACCACCTGGGCCTCAAAGGAAAGCGCACGGGCAATGGCCACCATATGGCGCTGGGCGATGCTCAGGGTTTTCAGCGTGGCGCGCGGATCGATCTGCACCTCAAGGCGGGTGAGGATCGCCTGCGCCCGACGGTGCATTTCTGGCCAGTCGAGCTTTTTGAAAAAGCCTTTATACAGGTATTGGCCGACAAAAATATTCTCAGTCACCGACAGCTCATCGAACAGCACCGTTTCCTGATGAATCGCGGTGATGCCGACTTTATGCGCCGCTTCCGGCGTCGGGAGCTGAACAGGAATAGCTTTGTAGAGGATTTCCCCCTCATCAGGCTGATAGATGCCGGTCATGACTTTGACCAGCGTGGACTTCCCCGCGCCGTTTTCGCCCACCAGCGCGGTCACTTTGCCTGGCCAGAGATCGAGCTGCACGTTCTCAAGGGCGCGCACGCCGGGGAATATCTTGGTGATCCCATGAAGTTGCAATAAAGGGGTGGACATGTCGGTTCTCCTCTTCATGTAGTGTTGCCGGATGGCGCTAACGCTTATCCGGCCTACAAAACGTATCGGTACCCGCAGGCCGGATAAGCACAACGTCACCCGGCGGCGTGACCCAGGGATCAGAAGATTTTTGAGAACTTATCAATGTTGCTGGCATCGTAGACGAATGGCTTAGCCATCGCCCCATTGCCGTCGGCATCCAGTTGCACTTTACCCAGTTTCCCCATATTGGCTTCGGTTTTGCTGGCGGTGCCTTTAACCAGATCGTCCGCCAGATACGTCGCCGCATAGCCCAGATCGATAGGATTCCAGATCGCAAAACTTTTCGACGCGCCTGACTTCACCGCGCCCGCCATTTCGGATGGCAAGCCGAGACCCGTCACATACACTTTGCCAATTTTGCCCTGATCCTTCACTGCCTGCGCCGCGGCGACAATGCCGACGGAAGACGGGGAGACGATCACTTTCAGATCCGGGTAAGATTTGAGCAGCCCTACTGCTTCGCGGTAGCTCTTGTCTGAGAGATCGTCGCCATAAGCCACGGTCACCAGGTTGATAGACGGATACTGCGGAAGCACCTTTTTCATCTCCGCAATCCAGATATTCTGGTTGGTCGACGTTGGCGTGGCGCTCAGGATCGCCACATCGCCTTTCTCCACGTTCAACGCCTTCAGCGCATCGGCGGCGAGTTTGACGTTGGTTTCGCCGATCAGGGCATTATTTGACGGGTTAAGGTGGATCTGCCGCCCCGCAGGCGCGACGCCGGAATCCCATGACACGACTTTGATACCACGCTGCATCGCTTTCTTCAGGACGGGTACAACGGCATCGGGATCGTTGGCAGAGATGGCGATCGCATCAACACCCTGGGCGATCAGCCCATTCAATACTTCGATCTGCGCTTCAGCGGTAGTCGTGGTGGGACCGGTGTAGATTACTTTGACATCACCGATCTCTTTGGCGGCTTCCTGAGCGCCGACGTTTGCCGCTTCGAAAAATCCATTACCTAACGATTTCGCCACCAGGGCGATTTTTACTTCAGCTAAAGCGGAACCGGACAACGCCAGAGCGGCAACGGTGAGGATCAAGCTTGTCTTTATATTCATTGCTTTTACTCCACATCATGTTGATTCCCATGGGGAATGGTTTGGATTTGCAGGTGACAGAGTTCGCCCCGTCTCAGTGAGCGGGGCGCGATGTTGTTATCAATACAGTTCTAATGCACTGGCGAGCGGGGTGACGCCAAAGCGTTTACCCAGCGCGATCAGTTCTTCGCGGCTGATGGTTTGCTTCATACCGCCCATCGACAGCACTTTGACTAACACTTCGGCGGACTTCTCGGCGGTATCGATCAGTCCAAACGTTTCATCCAGCGTCGAGCCGCTGCCGAATACGCCGTGGAACGGCCACAACACCAGCGAATGTTTCTGCATTTCCTGCGCGGTGGCCTGGCCGATTTCATCGGTGCCCGGCACCATCCATGGCAGAATGCCCACGCCATCCGGGAAGACCACCAGACACTCAGTACTGCCTTCCCACAGTTTGCGGGTAAAAAGCGCGGTGCTGTTTTCCAGCACGTAGGTCAGGGCGATCAGGTTGGTGGCGTGGCAGTGCATGATCACGCGATCTTTACCTTGCGTGGTCTGGATACGTTCGCAGTGCGACAGGAAGTGTGCCGGCAACTCAGAGGTGGGCACCGCCTCGTTCGTCAGCCCCCATAGAATGTGGTAGCCCGCTCCGTCGCTGTCCACTTTCACGATGCCCAAATTGGCGGCGGGATCGAGTTGTACGTTGCGGAAGAATTTACCAGAGCCGGTCACGATAAACGGCGTGTTCGCCAACAGCGGCATTGGCTGGCTCAGGGCAATGTAGCGTGGCGCAGGATGGAAATCGGCGCTGAAAGGGGCAATATCCGCGTCATCGAGACGCAGCGTCAGGTTGCCGCCATTGCGCTCGTCCCAGCCTTTCAGCCAGGCGTCGGAGGTGGCTTTAATCATCCCCTGGACAAACCAGGCGTCGAGAATATTTTGCATAAAAGGTCTACCTGTTTTAGTCAATGCCCGATGGCACTGCGCCTATCGGGCCTGCGATGTTGAATGTGTCAGTAGGCCGGATAAGCGCAGCGCCATCCGGCAATAATGTGTTAACCGCGTTTGCTCAAAATCTCTTTCTCATAGGCGCGAACGCTCTCGAGCCACTGGCTGCCAGCGGGTGTGTCATGACGCTGGCAATACATTTCCCATACCGCCTGCCACGGCAGCGATTTTTGCTCTTCCAGCAATGCCAGGCGTGCGGTGTAATCGCCACTGGCTTCCAGTTGGCGCAGATGTTCGGTGGGTTCCAGCAGGGCGCGCAGCAGCGCTTTTTTCATATTGCGGGTACCGATGACCCATGCCGCGATGCGGTTGATGGAGGCGTCGAAGAAGTCGAGACCGATGTGGACGCGGTCGAACAGGTTGTGGCGTACGATCTCGCTGGCAATCGCCTGGGTTTCATCATCCAGCAGTACCACGTGGTCACTGTCCCAACGCACCGGGCGGCTCACGTGCAGCAGCAGATGCGGCACATACAGCATGGCGGCGGAGATTTTGTCGGAGATCACTTCTGTCGGATGGAAGTGGCCCGCATCAAGGCACAGCGCGGTCTGGCGGCTGGTGGCATATCCCATGTAGAACTCGTTGGAGCCGACGGTGTAGCTTTCTGCGCCGATGCCAAAGAGTTTGCTTTCAACAGCGTCGATATGGTGCGCCGGGTTCAGTTTTTCACTGATGACTTCGTCCAGCGCGTCCATCAGACGCTGACGCGGGGCCAGGCGGTCTACGGTGACATCTTTCATGCCGTCCGGGATCCAGATATTCATCACCGACGGCGTGCCCAGTTGCTCGCCAAAGTAGGCGGATACGCGGCGGCTGGCCTTGCAGTGGTCGATCCAGAACTGGCGGATTGTGTCGTCGGCATGCGCCAGCGTGAAGCCGTCAGCGCTCAGCGGATGCGAGAAGCAGGACGGGTTGAAATCCAGACCAAGTTGATGCGCTTTTGCCCACTCTACCCAGTTTTTAAAGTGTTCCGGTTTGATTTTGTCACGGGCGACCGGGGTATCGGATTCCAGATAGATGGCATGCAGGTTCAGGCGTTTAGGCCCAGGGATCAGGCTGAGCGCCTGCTCCAGATCGGCGCGTAGCTCATGGGCATTACGCGCTTTACCCGGGTAGTTACCGGTGGCCTGAATACCGCCGGTGAGCGATCCTTCCGGGTTTTCGAAACCGGCTACATCATCGCCCTGCCAGCAGTGCATTGAGACCGGCAGACGATCGAGCTGGCGCAGCGCCTCCTCGACATCAATACCTACTGCGGCGAAGCGTTGTTTCGCCAGTTCCCAGGCTTGTTCCAGTTGAGTGGTCATGCGCAAAGCTCCTTTGTCTGTCGTTTTGAATGAAATTGCGTCACATAGCGGGCAATCTCACTGTCAGGATTGGGGGTAAACGTCGTCAGGTTGTAATTAGCGGTGACCACCTGACGGAAGTCATCGACGTTGTTGAGTTCATCCAGCGTCATCAACTGGATACCGATGTTGCCGAGCGTAGAGGCTTCAACAGGCCCAGCCATGACGCGAATACCGCAGGCATCGGCGCACAGTTGGTTCAGCAGGGCGTTCTGGCAGCCACCGCCGACAATGTGCAACTGGCTGAAGGTCTCGCCGCGCAGCGTCGCCAGTTCTTGCAACACATCGGCGTACAGCAGCGCCAGACTGTCGAAAATACAGCGCGCCAGTTCTGCATCGCTATCAGGCACCGGCAGTCCGGACTCGCGACAGGCGGCCTGAATTTCAGCGCTCATGTTGCCGGGGTTGATAAAGCGATCGTCATTCGGGTTGATCAGAAAACGGCAGGCGGGCAATGCGTGCGTGGCGGCAATCAGCGCGGACAGGTCGTCCACCTGGCGCTCTTTCAGCACGCGCTGCAGCAGCCACAGACCCATGATATTTTTCAGTACCCGATAACGCCCTTCCGCGCCGCCTTCATTGGTGATGTTCGCCGCCAGCGCGGCGTCGTTGGTGTAAGGCGTTCGGCTTTCAAAGCCCATTAACGACCAGGTGCCGGAGGAGAGATACGCACTGTGTTTATCAGCCAGCGGCGAGGCGATCACCGCGCTGGCGGTGTCGTGACTGGCGACGGCCACCACGGGGATCTGATTCTTCTGCGGGCAAATCCAGTAACCAATCACGTTGCCCGGATGCGTCGGGTGACCAAACCAGGCGTTGTCTGCCCCCGTCCATGCCAGCAGCGTCTCATCCCAGTCATCGCTGTTGATGTTTACCAGTTGCGTGGTGGTAGCGTTGGTGTATTCCCAGTTCAACTCCCCGGTCAGACGAAAGCTGAAGTAGTCGGGGATCAGCAAGGCATGTGCGACCTGCGAAACCCACTCCGGCTGCTGTTCAACCAGCGCACGCAGCTGGTAGAGCGTGTTGAACGGCAGAAACTGGATCCCGCTGCGTTGATAAATAGTGGTTTTACCGAGCTGTTCCTGTGCGCGTTGCATTACGCCTGTGGTGCGGCTGTCACGATAAGAAACCGGTAGCCCGACGCGTTGGCCTTGTTTATCGATCAGGACATAGTCCACGCCCCAGGTATCAATACCGATACTGTCAATGCGGATGCCTTCATCGCAGACTTTTTCCAGCCCCAGGCGAATGGCGTCTTCGAGACTGTCGAGATCCCAGGTGTCGAAACCGTCCTGCTTTTGCAGGCAGTTCGCGAAGCGATGGATTTCACGCAGCGTCAGGGTGCGATGTTCACTGTCATAGCGCGCCAGCATTACGCGTCCGCTGGAGGCACCAAGATCGACAGCGACACAATGGCGAAAAGTCATAGTGAGGTCCTTCTGAGTTTCATTAAGCCCAGTCTAAAAAACCTCGTCATGGCTCACCTTCTTGTTACTGACAGGCAAAATTGGCCGTTGGCAAGAAAGCAAAGGTGAACGTGATAACGTTCACAGTTTCCGGTAATAGGCGCGATTTCCCCTGATGTGACGCCGTCCGCATTTCCGGATCTTTCCCGTCTTTTCTTGAAAAATTGACCTTGTTTGCTCGGTTTTATGTCAAAAATTTAAGGTGAGGTGGCTAACCCTTAATTACTATTTCTGACATGTTCATTTGACCTGGATGCCATCATGACCGTACTGCACTGCGTGGATTTTTTTCCATCAGGTAAAGCGCCTGTGGCCATTGAGCCCCGCTTACCTCAGTCCGCTTTTCCAGAGCATCATCATGATTTTCATGAGATTGTGATTGTGGAACATGGCACCGGTATTCATGTATTCAATGGACAGCCCTATACCATCAGCGGCGGTACGGTTTGCTTTGTCCGCGACCATGACCGGCACTTGTATGAGCATACGGACAATCTTTGCCTGACCAATGTGCTCTACCGTTCGCCCGATGCGTTCCGCTTTCTGGCAGGGTTAGATCAGTTACTGCCGCAGGAACAGGATGGCGTGTATCCCTCTCACTGGCGGGTGAATCAGAGCGCGCTACAACAGGTGCGCCAACTGGTGGCAAAAATGGAACAGGACGGCGATGAGAGCGATCTCCCCGGCGTCGCCAATCGTGAAATTCTGTTTATGCAACTGCTGGTGCTGTTGCGCAAAAGTAGCCTGATGGAAGGGGCGGACAATAACGATGCGCGCCTGAACCAGTTGATGGCCTGGCTGGAAGATCATTTTGCGGAGGAGGTCTGCTGGGAGGCGTTGGCCGATCGCTTCTCGCTTTCCCTGCGCACGCTGCACCGCCAGTTGAAACAACAGACCGGGCTGACGCCGCAGCGCTATCTTAACCGTCTGCGCTTAATCAAAGCCCGCCATCTGTTGCGTCATAGCGATGAAAGCGTCACAGAAATCGCCTATCGCTGTGGTTTTGGCGACAGTAACCACTTTTCGACCCTGTTTCGCCGTGAATTTGACTGGTCGCCGCGCGACATTCGCCAGGGACGGGATGCGTTACTTCAGTAACGCGAATGCTATCAACGTTTTTCGCCGCCAGAATGTTAATAATCATCGATCTGTGATGCCGGAAATCTTATCCGGCCTGGGTGTTGACGTAATTTGCGGGTCGGATAAGGCGAAGCCATCATCCGGCAAGGAATATTCAGGTGGCGAATCAACTGATTCTTCTAAAAGATGACTTCTTTGCGAATGCCGGACAGGCCGTCGCTGTCGCCGATCGCTATCCGCAGGATGTGTTTGCCGAACATACGCATGATTTTTGTGAGCTGGTGATCGTCTGGCGCGGCAATGGTCTGCATGTGCTCAATGACCGTCCCTATCGCATCACCCGTGGCGATCTGTTTTATATTCGCGCCGAAGACAAGCACTCTTACACCTCCGTTAACGATCTCGTGTTACAAAACATCATCTATTGCCCGGAGCGGTTAAAGCTGAATCTGGGCTGGGAGAGCGCGATCCCGGGTTTTAACGGCACACCGCGACAGCCGCACTGGCGACTGGGCAGTGTGGGTATGACGCAGGCGCGCCAGGTGATAAGCCAGCTTGAGCATGAAAGTAACCAGCACGATCCGATCGCCAACGACATGGCGGAGCTGCTCTTTGGCCAACTGGTGATGACGTTGAAGCGTCATCGCTATGCGACCGACACGCTGCCAGCGACCTCCAGCGAAACGCTGCTGGATAAACTGATTACCGCGCTGGCCGCCAGTCTGGAGCGTCCGTTTGCGCTGGATGTCTTCTGCGATCGGGAAGCGTGCAGTGAACGCGTGCTGCGCCAGCAGTTTCGTAGCCAGACCGGAATGACGATTAACCAGTATCAGCGCCAGGTTCGCGTCTGTCATGCGCAATATTTACTTCAGCACAGCCGTCTGATGATCGGTGAGATTTCGATGAAGTGTGGCTTTGAAGACAGTAATTACTTTTCTGTGGTGTTTACGCGGGAAACCGGGATGACGCCCAGTCAGTGGCGTCATCTCAGTAATTCAACGGATTAGCTTGCCATACCCAGACCGACAATGTTGGCGGCGATGATGATCACCACACATCCCAGACTCAGGACGCTGACAGGACGACGCCCGGCGTTGTTCCACTCTTTCAGTACCAGACCGACAATACCACCGCACAGCACGTAGAAACTCATGTGCAGCATCCAACTGATGTAGTCATATTGCGCCGGAATGCGCGCGTGGCCCCAGGCGTAGAAAAAGAACTGCAAATACCACATCAGGCCACCCAGCGCGGACAGCAGCACGTTGGTGATGATAAGCGATTTTGCCAGCGAAAAGTCGGCTTTTACCGACAGGTTTTTCACTTTTGCCAGACGAATAAAACAGAAACCCAGGTTGACCAACGCGCCGCCGCCCATGATCACTACATAGCTTGGCAGTGCGACATACAGCGGGTCTACACCCAGCGCCGCGGCGGCTTCATGCATCGGCTTCGCCGCGTTCATCGCAAACGACATGCCTGCGGAGAAAATGCCGCACATTACCGCCAGCAACAGCCCTTTTTTCAGGTTGAATTCTTCGGCTTTGATGCCCATTTTACGCTCTTTGAGCTGGCCCGCGCGGGTGACGATCCCGACGCCAATCAGCGCAACCAGCACCCCGAGCAGCGTCATACGCCCGCCTTCGGTGTTAATCAACACATCAAAATTGCCGTTGATGATAGGGGTCATCAGCGTACCGACAATCAGCGTAATGCCGATGGCAATGCCAATCCCCATCGACATGCCGAGGTAGCGCATGGTCAGACCGTAGTTGATATTGCCGATGCCCCACATGGCGCCGAACAGAAACACCGGCAGTAGAGTGGAAAGGCTGAATGAACTGTAGTAGGCCCAGAAGTCAGGCAGCAGCATGGCGCTGATGGTCCACGGGAGGATCAGCCACGAGACAATCCCACCGACCGACCACATGGTTTCCCATGACCACTGTTTCACTTGTTTGAACGGGGCATAGAAACAGGCTGCACTGGCCGCACCTATCAAATGCCAAAAAATACCCATCGTAATCGCGTTACTCATCACATCATCCTCATTGTTTTTATCGTCGTTTCTAGCCTTCCGACGTCATGAGTTTAAAAATTGCGCAGATGTATAACCTTTTGCCGATTGCCGCGATTTTCCCTTTCTGGCAAAGACCCGGTTAAGTGGGTGATATGGCTCACATAATCAGCAATAGACGTTAATGTAATAACCTTAGTAAAAGTACGGCATTGATAATCATTTTCAATATCATTTAATTAACTATAATGAACCAACTGCTTACGCGGCGTTAACACCCGGCCGCTCGACAATAATGGAGATGATTATGAGTTATACACTGCCATCCCTGCCGTACGCTTATGATGCGCTGGAACCGCACTTCGATAAGCAGACGATGGAAATCCACCATACCAAACACCACCAGACCTATGTAAACAACGCCAACGCGGCGCTGGAAAGTCTGCCTGAATTCGCTAACCTGTCTGCTGAAGAGCTGATCGCTAAACTGGATCAGGTACCGGCCGACAAGAAAACCGTTCTGCGTAATAATGCGGGCGGTCACGCTAACCACAGCCTGTTCTGGAAAGGCCTGAAAAAGGGCACTACCCTGCAGGGCGATCTGAAAGCGGCTATCGAACGTGATTTCGGCTCTGTTGATAACTTCAAAGCAGAATTCGAAAAAGCTGCCGCCACCCGTTTCGGTTCCGGCTGGGCCTGGCTGGTGCTGAAAGGCGACAAGCTGGCGGTCGTTTCAACCGCAAACCAGGATTCCCCGCTGATGGGTGAAGCGATTTCTGGTGCGTCTGGCTTCCCGATTGTGGGCCTGGACGTGTGGGAACACGCTTACTACCTGAAATTCCAGAACCGTCGTCCGGACTACATCAAAGAGTTCTGGAACGTGGTGAACTGGGACGAAGCGGCTGCGCGTTTCGCTGCAAAAAAATAAGTCTTATTTAACAAGACATCGCGTTTATATGACCCCGTCGGCGTGGCCGGTGGGGTTTTTTTGTGATCAAAATCGAGTGAAAAACAGTGATCCACAAAAATTGAAACATTGTTTTATTGTGTGGTTGGGATCACTTTTATTATTGTGCTGAATGTCTATCGTTGACACATCTTTACATCGGAAGGTGATGGAAATGCAGATTAAACGCACGATAGAAAAAATCCCTGGTGGCATGATGCTCGTCCCTCTGTTCCTGGGCGCGTTGTGTCACACGTTCTCTCCTGACGCGGGGAAATATTTTGGCTCATTCACCAACGGGATGATCACTGGCACGGTGCCTATTCTGGCCGTGTGGTTCTTCTGCATGGGGGCCTCCATCAAGCTAAGCGCGACGGGTACCGTCCTGCGTAAGTCCGGGACGCTGGTGGTGACAAAAATTGCCGTGGCGTGGGTAGTGGCAGCGATTGCCTCGCGGATTATTCCTGAACATGGCGTGGAGGCAGGATTCTTTGCCGGGCTGTCGACACTGGCGCTGGTTGCGGCAATGGACATGACCAACGGCGGGCTGTATGCGTCCATTATGCAACAGTACGGCACCAAAGAAGAGGCCGGGGCATTTGTTCTGATGTCGCTGGAGTCAGGACCGCTGATGACGATGATCATCCTCGGTACGGCCGGGATTGCGTCGTTTGAACCGCATGTGTTTGTCGGCGCAGTGCTGCCTTTCCTGGTGGGCTTTACGCTGGGTAACCTTGACCCGGAACTGCGTGAATTCTTCAGTAAAGCCGTCCAGACGCTGATCCCTTTCTTCGCCTTTGCGCTGGGTAACACCATCGATCTGAGCGTGATAGCACAGACCGGTCTGTTGGGTATTCTGTTGGGTGTGGCGGTGATTATCGTCACCGGTATTCCGCTGATAATTGCCGATAAACTGATTGGCGGCGGCGACGGTACAGCAGGGATTGCGGCGTCCAGCTCAGCAGGAGCTGCAGTGGCGACGCCGGTACTGATTGCAGAAATGGTGCCCGCGTTTAAACCGATGGCACCGGCTGCAACTTCGCTGGTCGCCACCTCGGTGATTGTGACATCAATCCTGGTGCCGATTATCACCTCCATCTGGTCGAAGAAGGTCAAAGCAAAAGTGGCGGCAGTCGACATCCAGAATGCAGTGAAATAATACAATAATGCCGGATGGCGCTACGCTTATCCGGCTTGTTTTTGCGTCATAAAAAGGCCTGGTGAATCTCACCGGGCCTTGTCTATTAACGACCAAACACCTCATCAATCGTCCGGCAATCGTGTTCGTTCAACTCGCCGCCCGCATTGCGTGAAACCCCTGTGCAATAGCCAAACTTGCGCGATACCACCGTCTTGATGGTGGTGACGAAATCTTCGCCGATGGCATAAATCGACATGTATACGCCAATTTTCTGCTGAATGTCGCGAAGGGCCGCCAGGTCACCGGCCTTGAACGCCTCACGCGCGCTGACAAACAGCTCCGGCATCACATTGTTCAGCCCAGAGATAATCCCCGCGCCGCCAGCCAGCAGATTGGGAATGAAGTACTCGTCATAGCCTGAAAGGACGGCAAAGTCGTTACGCACGGCCTGCGTTGCCTCGATCATTCTGCGGGTATGCGACTGACAGTCAACAGTATCTTTGATCCCGGCAAAGTTCGGGAACTCGCTGGCAAGCTGGGCAACCAGATCCGGCGTTAAGTCGCTGCCGGTGCGCGGCGGGAAGTTGTAGGCAAACCATTTCCCGCTGAGCTTTTGCCCCAACTGGCGGAAGTAGCTCAGCAGTTGCTTCGGCGTTTGACCGTAGTAATAGGGTGGCAGAACCATCACTGCATCGTAGCCTGTGCGATACGCTTCCTGCGCCATCCGCAAGACATCGTGGATGCAGGTGGAGGAGACGTTAGCTACCATCTTCAATGGGCTCATGCCGCGCGCCTCGCGAATCAACAGCAGGCGTTCGTCAAGGGTGAAGGAAGCGAACTCTCCGATACTGCCCATCAGCAAAATCACGTCGATTTTTGCGTCAGTGAGGCGTTGAAGGTGTTGGCTCAGACCGTTGAGATCGATATTACCATCCTGATCCATTGGCGTAATGGAGGGGCACCAGACGCCAGCAAACTGCGTTTGACCTGTCACGTTGTTGACTCCTTATTATGAAATGCCGTTTCAAAATCACTATCCATTGATAGCATGGATATTTGCGCGTCGTGTGAACCTTGCTCTCATTTTGCGCGGTTGAGGTAAAATAATTGTGGTTAAATAAGGCAAATTGATCAGGGAGAGGGCCAGATGCGATATCCAGTAGACGTGTTCAGCGGCAAGATTCAGGACTACGCGGGAAGCCGCCCCAGTGCAATTGGCAAAATTCAGGTCGATGGCGAACTGATGCTGACGGAACTGGGTCTGGAAGGTGATGAACAGGCAGAAACGAAAATCCACGGCGGGCCCGATCGTGCGCTGTGCCATTATCCGCGCGAACATTATCTGTACTGGGCGCGGGAGTTCCCCGATCAGGCGGATCAATTCGTGGCCCCGGCGTTTGGTGAGAACCTCTCTACCGATGGCCTGACGGAACACAATGTCTATATTGGCGATATTTTCCGTTGGGGCGAAGCGCTGATTCAGGTCACACAGCCGCGCTCACCGTGCTTTAAGCTTAATTTCCACTTTGGTATTAGCGATATGGCGAGCCTGATGCAGAACTGCGGCAAAACGGGCTGGCTGTGTAGTGTGATTGCGCCAGGCATGGTGTCAGCCGATGCGCCACTGGAGCTGGTTTCCCGCGTTAGCGACGTCAGCGTACAGGAGGCGATCGCCATAGCCTGGCATATGCCTTTTGATGATGAACAGTACCATCGTTTACTGTCAGCGGCGGGGCTGTCGAAGAGCTGGACGCGAACGATGCAAAAGCGCCGTTTAAGCGGCAAAATCGAAGATCAATCCCGGCGTTTGTGGGGCAAATAAGCGCTGCTATCCGGCAACGGAAAAAATGCCTGATGGCGCAACGCTTATCCGACCTACCGTTCGTGGAGATTTGTCGGCCGGATAAGGCGTTTACGCCACTATCCGGCACAATACCGTTACGAACGTTTATACAACGGCAACCAAATCACCAGCCGTAAACCGCCCAGCGGGCTGTCTTCGGCTTTCACCCAGCCGCGATGCTGCTGAATGGCGGTTTCTACAATTGCCAGACCCAGACCGGTGCCGCCGGATTCGCGATCGCGTGCTTCATCGGTGCGATAGAACGGGCGGAAAATCTGCTCACGGTCTTCCGGGCTGACGCCAGGACCATCATCATCCACCGTGATCGTAATTCCGTCTTTATCCACTGCGAAGCCGACTTCAATCTTCGAGTGTGAATAGCGCAGGGCATTACGGACGATGTTTTCCAGCGCACTTTCCAGCGCGTTCGGGTTTCCGTACAGCGGCCACGGTCCCGGCGGGAAATTCACCGTAAGCGATTTGCCCATCTGTTCGGCTTCAAAGGCGGCATTATCCAGCACCTCACCCCACAGATGATTGGCTTTCATCGTTTCGCTGACCAGCGCATTTTTCTGCTGATTGCGCGACATGACCAGCAGATCGTTGATCATGCTGTCCAGACGCTGCGCTTCCGTCTCAATACGCTCCAGCTCCTTACTTTCGCCGCTGCGACGACGCAACAGCGCGGTCCCCAGTTGCAAACGGGTGAGCGGGGTTCTCAGTTCGTGTGAGATATCAGACAACAGACGCTGTTGCGTGGTCATCATCCGCTCCAGCGCGGTCACCATCTGGTTAAAACTGGCGCCTGCGGCAAGAAATTCCTGCGGACCGGCTTCCAGTTCCGGATGCTGACGCAGGTTACCCTGAGCCACCTCATCCGCCGCGTTTTTCAACTTACGCGCCGGTTTTGCCAGGCTCCACGCCAGCCATAACAACAGCGGAGAACTGACTAACATCGTGACAATCAGCAACAACAGCGGGCGGTCAAACAGCAGGTTGATAAAATCGGATTGGGAACTGCTGGCTGGTCGAATCAGGTAAAGCTGGTAGTTATCTTCCCCGTCTCTGACGGAGAAGGGCCCCACCATTTCAACGCGACCGTACTTTTTCTTCTGCGGATGATCGGCGTTATCCGCCTGACCAATAAAGTTACGAATGATCTGCATTTCGCTGCGTTCAGCGCCGATCACGCGTCCTTCTGTGGTCACTAGCAATAACCGCTGTCCTGGCGGCGCCCACTTGTCAATCGCACGGAACAGGCGACGCCACCACATCAAATCATTGGGTGGATCGTTCGCGAGTTCAGCTTCTACGTGTTGCTCAATCATTAACCCCTGGCGCTGTTCGCTGTCCAGTAGCTCGGTCATCTGGCGTGAGTCGAGCTTGGGTAACATCAGTACCAACATCAACACCAGTGCCAGCGTCAACCAGAAGATGGCAAAGATGCGCGCGGTTAAGCTCCCTATCATGAAGCGGAAACCATCAGATAGCCGCGACCACGCAGAGTTTTAAACCACGGATGCCCGTCTTTCCGCTCCGGCAGTTTGCGCCGCAGGTTGGAGATATGCATGTCGATGGCACGGTCGAAAGGCGTCAGGCGTTTACCCAGCACTTCCTGGCTCAAATGTTCACGCGATACCACCTGGCCGAGATGCTGCGCCAGCAGATAGAGCAGGGTGAATTCGGTACCAGTTAACTCCAGCGTCTGACCATCAAAGCTGGCTTCCTGGCGGCCCGGGTTAAGGCTAAGGGCATCCACTTCCAGCGTCGGCGAGCCGTTATCGCTGCTCTGCTGCTGCTCGCTCCAGTGCGAACGACGCAGGATCGCGCGGATACGGGCGACCAGTTCACGATCGTTAAACGGTTTCGGCAAATAGTCATCTGCACCCAGCTCAAGGCCGAGTACACGATCCAGTTCGCTGCCGCGGGCGGTCAGCATAATTACGGGCGTCTGGTGTGTCTGGCGAAGCGCTTTCAACGTATCGATACCGTTTTTCTTCGGCATCATCACATCAAGCAAAAGTAAATCAATGCTGTCGTCCAGAAGCTCAAGCGCCTGCTCCCCGTCATGGGCAACCAGCACATTGAAGCCTTCCATTTCGAGCAGCTCCTTTAACAGGGAAGTCAGCTCTCGGTCATCATCAACTAACAGGATTTTATTCATTGTTTAAGTACCTCCGAGGCAGAAATTACGTCATCAGGCGTCGCTAATCCATGACTTTACGTTGTTTTACACCCCCTGACGCATGTTTGCAGCCCGAATCGTAAACTGTCTCTCGTTGAATCGCGACAGAAAAGATTTTGGGAGCAAATGATGCGCAAAGTTACCGCTGCCGTCATGGCCTCAACGCTGGCACTCAGTACGGTTAGCCATGCAGCTGAAGTCGTTACAGGCGATAACTGGCACCCGGGAGAATCCTCTGCGCCGCGCACTGTACAGAGCCATATGTTTGACGGCATAAGTTTAACCGAACATCAACGTCAACAGATGAGAGATCTGATGCAACAGGCCCGCCATGAGCAGCCGCCTGTTAATGTTAGCGAAATGGAGACGATGCATCGTCTTATTACTGCAGAAAATTTTGATGAAACCGCTGTGCGCGCTCAGGCAGAAAAAATGGCGCAGGCACAGGTTGCCAGACAGGTCGAAATGGCCCGCGTTCGCAACCAGATGTATCGCCTGCTTACCCCCGAGCAGCAAGCGGTTTTAAACGAGAAGCACCAACAAAGAATGGAGCAGTTGCGTGACGTGACGCACTGGCAAAAAAGTTCTTCGTTGAAGTTATTGAGTAGTAGCAACTCACGTTCCCAGTAGTAAACCCTGTTTTCCTTGCCATAGACACCATCCCTGTCTTCCCCCACATGATGTGGGGGTTTTTTTTGCCTGCAAATTGTCATCGTCATAATCACTGATTGTCTTACACCATCCGTTATACTACCGGCATGAAATGGCAGGAGTGTTTATGAATCAATCCTATGGGCGGTTAGTCAGTCGGGCGGCCATTGCCGCGACAGTGATGGCATCGCTGTTACTTTTGATCAAAATTTTTGCGTGGTGGTACACCGGGTCGGTGAGTATTCTGGCGGCCCTGGTCGACTCGCTGGTGGATATTGCCGCGTCGCTCACTAACCTGTTAGTGGTGCGCTATTCGCTGCAGCCCGCGGATGATGAACATACCTTTGGTCATGGCAAAGCGGAATCACTGGCTGCGCTGGCACAAAGCATGTTTATTTCCGGTTCGGCGTTGTTTTTATTTTTAACGGGTATCCAGCATCTGATTACCCCCACGCCGATGAACGAACCCGGCGTGGGGGTTGTGGTTACCATTATCGCCCTGATATGTACTGTGGTGCTGGTCTCGTTTCAGCGCTGGGTGGTGAAGCGGACGCAAAGCCAGGCAGTACGGGCGGATATGCTTCATTATCAGTCTGATGTTATGATGAACGGTGCGATTCTCGTGGCGCTCGGTCTGGCCTGGTACGGCTGGCATCGTGCAGACGCGTTGTTTGCTTTGGGGATTGGCATCTATATTTTATATAGCGCGTTACGCATGGGTTATGATGCCGTGCAGTCGTTACTGGATCGCGCATTACCCGATGAAGAACGTCAGGAAATTTTTGACATCGTGACATCATGGCCGGGCGTCAGTGGTGCTCACGATCTCCGTACGCGGCAGTCAGGGCCGACCCGCTTTATTCAGATTCATTTGGAAATGGAAGATAATCTGCCGCTCGTTCAGGCGCATGTTGTGGCTGAACAGGTAGAGCAGGCGATTTTACGGCGTTTTCCGGGCTCCGATGTCATTATCCATCAGGACCCGTGTTCCGTCGTTCCCAGGGAAGGCAAAAGGTTTGAGCTTTCGTAAGTGAGCGTAAAAAAGAGAGCCAGGCCCGCATTTTGTGTATAAATTACCGCCATTTGGCCTGACCTGAATCAATTCAGCAGGACGTGATTGTTATACTATTTGCATATTCGTTGGATCGTCTCGCTATGCAGGATCGACTTCCGGCAACAGACTTCATTTTGCATTCCAAAGTTCAGAGGTAGTCATGATTAAGAAAATCGGTGTGTTGACAAGCGGCGGTGATGCGCCGGGCATGAACGCAGCAATCCGTGGTGTGGTGCGCGCAGCACTGACGGAAGGACTGGAAGTCATGGGGATTTATGATGGCTACCTGGGTCTGTACGAAGACCGCATGGTGCAGCTTGACCGTTATAGCGTGTCCGACATGATTAACCGCGGTGGTACCTTCCTGGGTTCCGCTCGTTTCCCGGAGTTCCGTGACGAAAACGTCCGCGCCGTGGCTATCGAAAACCTGAAAAAACGTGGAATCGACGCGCTGGTGGTGATCGGCGGTGACGGTTCTTACATGGGTGCGAAACGCCTGACTGAAATGGGCTTCCCGTGCATCGGCTTGCCTGGCACTATCGATAACGATATCAAAGGCACTGACTACACCATCGGTTACTTTACGGCGCTGGGCACCGTGGTTGAAGCGATTGACCGTCTGCGCGACACCTCGTCTTCTCACCAGCGTATCTCTATCGTTGAAGTGATGGGGCGTTACTGTGGCGACCTGACGCTGGCGGCAGCGATTGCCGGTGGCTGTGAGTTCGTTGTGGTACCGGAAGTGGAATTCAGCCGTGACGATCTGGTTGCTGAAATCAAAGCGGGTATTGCGAAGGGTAAGAAACACGCTATCGTGGCAATCACTGAGCACATGTGCGATGTCGACGAACTGGCGCATTACATTGAGAAAGAGACGGGCCGTGAAACCCGCTCGACCGTACTGGGTCACATCCAGCGCGGCGGTTCTCCAGTGCCTTATGACCGCATCCTGGCTTCCCGTATGGGTTCTTACGCCATTGAACTGCTGCTGGAAGGTCACGGTGGTCGTTGCGTCGGTATTCAGAACGAAAAACTGGTTCACCATGACATCATCGATGCTATCGAAAACATGAAGCGTCCGTTCAAAGGTGACTGGCTGGATTGCGCGAAGAAACTGTACTGATTCTTCTCTGCGCCTGATGGCGCTACGCTTACCCGGCCTACAGATCGCAAGACTTGTAGGCCGGATAAGGCGTCAGCCGCCATCCGGCATAAGCCCTCCATATATTCCCTCACGTTATAGCCAATCTTTTTTTATTCTTTAATGTTTGGATGCCTTTCTGGCACGCTTTGCTCATCACAACACAACATAAGAGAGTTGGGCGATGAACAAATGGGGCGTGGGGTTAACTTTGCTGCTGGCATCCAGCGGCGTTCTGGCAAAGGATATTCAATTACTGAACGTGTCTTACGATCCAACGCGTGAGCTGTACGAGCAGTACAACAAAGCGTTTAGCGCACACTGGAAGCAAGAAACGGGCGATAACGTGGTGATTCGTCAGTCACACGGCGGGTCAGGCAAACAGGCGACCTCGGTGATTAACGGCATTGAGGCGGATGTGGTGACGCTGGCGCTGGCCTATGATGTGGATGCGATTGCCGAGCGTGGTCGTATTGATAAAAACTGGATCAAACGCCTGCCGGACAACTCTGCGCCTTACACCTCCACCATTGTGTTCCTGGTGCGTAAAGGCAACCCGAAGCAAATTCATGACTGGAACGATCTGGTTAAGCCTGGCGTTTCGGTGATCACGCCTAACCCGAAAAGCTCCGGCGGCGCACGCTGGAACTATCTGGCTGCCTGGGGTTATGCGCTGCACCACAACAACAACGATCAGGCAAAAGCGCAGGACTTTGTGAAGGCGCTGTTTAAGAATGTCGAAGTGCTGGACTCTGGCGCACGCGGTGCGACCAATACCTTTGTCGAACGCGGCATCGGCGACGTGCTGATCGCCTGGGAGAACGAAGCGCTGCTGGCGACCAATGAGCTGGGCAAAGATAAATTTGAAATCGTGACGCCGAGCGAATCCATTCTGGCTGAACCGACAGTCTCCGTTGTGGATAAAGTGACCGAGAAGAAAGGCACTCAGGCCGTGGCGGAAGCCTATCTAAAGTATCTCTACTCACCGGAAGGTCAGGAGATTGCGGCGAAAAACTACTACCGTCCGCGTGATGCAGAGGTGGCGAAGAAATACGAAAATACGTTTCCGAAGCTGAAACTCTTTACCATTGATGAAACGTTCGGCGGCTGGACGAAAGCGCAGAAAGAACACTTCTCGAATGGCGGAACGTTCGATCAAATCAGCAAGCGTTAAGAGCTGGTAGGAGAAGAAGCCCGGGGTATTTGCCGCCGGGCTTTTTTATTTGTCATCATTTTGCGTTACTCTTGCAGGCCGTTGAGATACAGGGAACGCGTTATGAAAAAAACAGGCTATGGACTACTGGCCGTTGTCGTTATTGCCGCTGCGGCAGGTTTTGGCTACTGGAAGCTGGCCGGAAACCCGGATGCGTTGCGTAAGATTGTGCTTGAGCAATGCCTGCCCAACCAGTTGCAGCATCAAAACCCTGCGCCATGTGTCGAAGTGAAGCCCGATGCTGGATATGTGGTCTTTAAAGATCGCAATGGTCCGCTGCAATATCTGCTGATGCCGACTTATCGCATTAATGGCACCGAGAGTCCGTTGCTGGTGGAACAATACACGCCGAATTTCTTCTGGCTGGCCTGGCAGGCGCGCGATTTCATGAGCCAAAAGTATGGCAAGGATATTCCGGACAGCGTCGTGTCGCTGGCAATCAATTCGCGCAGCGGACGGACGCAAAACCATTTCCACATCCATATTTCCTGCCTTCGTCCTGATGTCAGAGCGCAACTGGACGCTAACCAGACCAAAATCAGCACCCGCTGGTTACCGCTGCCGGGCGGACTGCGCGGGCATGAGTATCTCGCCCGTCGCGTGACAGAAAGCGAACTGGCGCAGCGCAGTCCGTTTATGATGCTGGCCGAAGAGGTGCCGGAAGCGCGTGAGCGAATGGGCAGCTATGCGCTGGCGCTGGCGCGTCAAAGTGATGACGCTTTTGTTCTGTTGGCCACGCAGCGCAACATGCTGGCGTTTAACCGGGCGTCGGCAGAAGAAATTCAGGATCACGACTGTAAGCTCCTGACTCAGCCCTGATCGCCACGCCGACGGTTGTCGGCGTTTTTTTGCACAATCTCCCACTTCAGGCCAGCGAAGATGTATCGTTGGTTAAAATAATGTGAATTCGATCAAAAGATATAAAGGTATACCTTTATATCTTTTGTGGTTCCATTACACTCCCTCATAACGCCTGATCCTGGTTTTCTGGGTCATGCGTTAATCATAAAAGCTTTTATTTCACGTAGTTACGTCATCCTTTTTTCGACATTCTTGCGCTGAACGGCGCAAAAGGAATACCGATATGAAATTGTCTATCGTGGAAAAAATAGGTTTCGGCGCCGGGGATATGGCGATCAACGTAGTGATTATTGCCATGCAGCTACTGCTGGCATATTTCTACACGGATATTTACGGTTTACGGGCAGCGGATGTGGGTGTGCTGCTGGTGGTGGTGCGGATGATCGATGCCATTATCGATCCGGCAATGGGAATGCTGACCGACAAAGTGTCGACCCGCTGGGGACGCTATCGTCCATGGTTGTTATGGTTTGCCATTCCATTTGGCTTTGCCGTCTATCTGATGTTTATCACGCCGGATATGGCGTATATGGCGAAGCTGGCATGGGCCTATTTCACTTACATTCTGATGACGCTGGTCTATACGGCGATCACTATCCCTTATATCTCTCTGATTGGTGTCATCACGGACGATCCGGGCGAGCGTCTGAGCGCCAACGGGTATCGTTTTGTGATGACCAAAATCGCCGCGTTTCTGGTGACGATTGTGGTTCCCATGCTGGCGGTCTGGCTGGGACAGGGCAATAAAGCGCTGGGTTATCAGCTCTCTATGGGCCTGATGGGGGCGATGGGCGCCGTGCTGTTTATCTTCTGCTTTATGACCACCCGCGAACGCAGCGAGCCTGAATTGCCGTCACTGTCCGTCAAACAGCAGTTTGCGAATTTACTGCGTAACGACCAGTGGCTGATTCTGGGCGTGGTGATTATGTTGCTGATGTGCGGCTACGTGATCCGCGGTTCGGTCGCGGCCTATTACGCCAAATATTATCTGAATGGCGGTGACAGCCTGATTTCACCGTTCCTGACCGTCGGCGTGGTGGCGTCTATTCTGGCGATGATTGCGACCACGTGGGTGACTAAGTTCTGGGACAAAATAAAAATGTTCCGCTACACCCAACTGATGACCTTCGCGCTGAGTATCGGCATGTATCTTTGCGTCGGGCAGCAGAACCTGATCCTCGCCTTTGTCTTTTACTTTCTCATCAACTTCTTCTGCGACATGCAAATGCCGGTGTTCTGGTCTTCCATCGCGGAGGCCGTCGATTACGGCGAGAAGAAAACCGGGCTGCGCGTTTCCGGACTGGCTTTCGGCGGCATTCTGTTCTTTCAGAAATTCGGGATGGGGATTGCCGGCGGCGTCCTTGGCTTCCTGCTGAGCCACTTCGGCTACCAGGCGGATGTCCAGCAGAGTGCAAGCTCGCTGACCGGGATTGCGCTGATGATGACGCTCATCCCTGCCGTCTTCCATCTGGTGGTTGGCGTGGTGATGAAAAAGTATCTGATCAACAACGATTATTACCGCGATATCCAGAGTGAACTGGCGCAGCGTCAGGCGTGAGGAGGAGCAGATGAGTCATCTCAAAAAAGTCTGGGTGATTGGCGACGCGTCCGTGGATCTGGTGCCGGAAGGCGCGGACACCTACCTGAAATGTCCGGGGGGTGCATCGGCTAACGTCGCCGTTTGCATCGCGCGACTGGGTGGCGACTGTGAATTTATCGGCTGTCTTGGGGAGGATGACGCCGGACGTTTTCTCCGCCAGACGCTGGCAGAAAACGGGGTAGGTGTGGGGTCATTGCGCCTCGACCCACAGCAAACCAGCGCGGTACTGATCGTCAATCTGACGCCAGAAGGCGAGCGCAGTTTTACCTATCTGGTACATCCCGGCGCGGACACTTTTGTCTCGGTGCAGGATTTACCGACTTTCAGCGCCAACGAGTGGTTTTACTTCAGCTCGATTGGCCTGACAGACAGTCCGGCGCGTGAGGCGTGTCTGGAAGGCGCCAGACGCATGAAGACGGCGGGAGGGCACGTCATGTTCGACGTTAACCTGCGCGTCAGCATGTGGCGGGATATCCAGGAAATCGTCCCCTTACTCGCACAATCTATTGCGCTGGCCTCCATCTGCAAGGTCTCTGCGGATGAGCTGTGTTGGCTGGGTAAGGTCGAACGCTGGCAGGACGCACGCTATCTGATGCGTGAACTTGGCTGTGAAACCACCGTTATCTCATTGGGCGATGCAGGGGCGTACCTGGTGACGCCAGAGGGCGAATGCGCGTTCCCGGCCGCGAAAATTTCCGTGGTGGACACCACCGGAGCGGGCGATGCCTTTGTCGGCGGGCTGCTTTATACCCTTTCACAGGCCGCTTCCTGGGACAGTCACTTGCTTGCACAGGCGATCGGTACAGCCAATGCCTGCGGCGCGATGGTGGTCACGGCAAAAGGGGCGATGACCGCGCTGCCTTATCCTGAACAGCTCGCGGCTTTTCGCGCCAGTCATCCATTGGAAAAAATATGCTAAACCGTTAAGGAGTCATTCATGCACGTTGAAATTAACAAAATACTGGGCTGCCTGATTGGTGCCGCTGCGGCGGACGCGATGGGCGCAGCGACCGAAGTGCGTACTCAGCAACAAATTCGCGAATACTTTGGTGGCTGGGTGACCGGTTTTGAGAAACCGCCCGCCGATACGTTTGGTCGCTGTAACGAAGCCGGAATGTGTACCGATGACTTTATTCAGGCGAAGTACATCATGGACGCCCTGCTACAGCACCATCGTCAGGTGAGCGATGAAGCAATGCGTGAAGCCTTCCAGCGCTGGCTGGCCTATCCGTACTACGCCAATTTTACCGGGCCAACCACCCGAGCCGCGATGAAAGCCATATTTAACGATAATCGCGTGTCCCTGCAGGGGGAACTGGAAGGTGAGAAACAGTCGGTACAGATTATCAATAAGGGGAATGCGGAAGCCACCAACGGCGCGGCAATGAAGATTTGGCCTGCCGCCGTACTGCATCCTGGCGACATAGAAAAAGCGATTCAGACTGCGCTGGAAATCTGCCGCTTTACCCATAATAACGTACTGGCGATGTCTGGCGCAGCGGCGATGGCGGCAGCAACCAGCGAGGCGTTACAGTCCGTGGTGAGTGCGGAAAGCATCATTGCGGCCGGGATTTACGGCGCTGACAGGGGTTATGCGCTGGCGGCAGAACAGGGCGCGATGATGGTTGCCGGGCCGTCGGTGGCGCGTCGTATTGAACTGGCGGTAGCGATCGGTAAGCGGCACGCCCATTGGGAGACGGCGATTGTTGAGATTGCCGATATCATCGGGTCCGGGTTGCACGTCAGCGAGGCGGTTCCGGCCGCGTTTGGTCTGTTCGCGTGTTGTCCGGATTCGGCCGTTGATGCTATTATTTCCGCCGTTAATATCGGCAATGACACCGATACCGTCGCCACCATGGTTGGGGCACTCTCCGGCGCCTGGCACGGTGCTGATGCTTTTCCTGCCGACTATTTAACTACCGTTAATCGTATGAATCATTTCGATTTGGCTGAACTCGCCAGACAGATTAAAGGGTAGTGCGCTGCCCTGCGGGGGCGGCGACAACCGTCCCCGACTGGCAGACTTTCGAGGTAAATGGCTTGCAGGTTGATAAAACGAGTTTCACTCCGCTGTATAAGCAGTTGTTTTATATCATCTGCCAGCAGATCCAGAACGGCACCCTGCCGCTGGGGAGTCAGTTGCCAACGCAAAAAGCGATCGCCCAAACCTATAATGTGTCGCTGATCGTCGTGAAGCAGGCGTGGAGTGAGTTGATCAACGCCGGTGTGATCACCTCTCAACGCGGAAGTGGTTCCGTGGTGAGCGCGGTGCCGGAAGGCGTCAGCTATGGTCATACCTTTCGCGGGATCACCAGCGACCTGCGTGATGCCAGCGTGGCGGTTGAGAACCGCATTCTGGAAATCGCCACACGCCGGGCGCGCGACGCGCAGGAAGATGGTTTAAGCCTGCCGGCCCATCATCACTATCTCTATATTTCTCGGGTGCGATACCTGAACGATCGCCCGTTTAACCACGAGAAAATTTATCTCGATCTCTCCTTCTTTCCGGGATTAACCCTGACAGCGGATGAACTGGCCCATACCTCGCTTTATCACCTGTTGAATGTGAAAAGCGACTCAGCGATCGAAAAGGTCGATGCCATTCTGCCCAGTCCTGATTTATGCGAGAAGCTGCAGATTGCTGAGAACAAACCACTCCTTTCCGTGGCGCGCCAGACGTTTATGGCGGGGGAAGCGCATCCCTTTGAGTATTGCCGCTACTATGTGCTGTCTGACTACTTCGGCGAAATCCATTATCACTGACCCTCTGCTTTTTTAGGGGGAGACGCGCGTTTACAGAAGGGGGATGCCCCCGTATTCTTGTTGAAAAAAACAACAGGAGACAGGCATGTCGCTCTGGTTTTCACATCCTCTGTTTCTGCCCTCGTTGGTGGTGATTGTCACCATCCTGCTCTGGGCAACCTCGCTATTGCCGGAATTTATCACCGCGCTGCTGTTCTTCACGGTGGCGATGGTGGCAAAAATCGCCCCACCGGACGTCATCTTTGGCGGCTTTGCCTCCTCGGCGTTCTGGCTGGTATTCAGCGGCTTTGTGCTAGGCGTGGCGATCCGCAAAACCGGACTGGCGGACAGGGCGGCAAGAGCGTTGTCATCACGGCTGACGGAATCCTGGCCGCTGATGGTCTCAAGCGTGGTGCTGCTGAGCTATGCGCTGGCGTTTGTCATGCCCTCCAATATGGGACGTATCGCGCTGCTGATGCCCGTTGTTGCAGCGATGGCGAAGCGTGCCGGGATCCTCGATGGCACCCGTGCGTGGTATGGCCTGGCGCTTGCTGTGGGTTTCGGCACTTTTCAGCTTTCCGCCACCATTTTGCCTGCTAACGTGCCGAATCTCGTGATGAGCGGGGCGGCGGAAGGATCGTACGGTATCCACCTGAACTATCTGCCTTATCTGCTGCTGCATACGCCGGTATTAGGCTGGCTGAAAGGTGGACTGTTGATTGCGCTGATCTGCTGGCTGTTTCCCGGAAAACCCCATGCGCCACGTGAATTCTCACCACCGGAGCCAATGAGCCGCGACGAAAAAAGACTGGCCTGGATGCTGGCAGTCGTGCTGGTGATGTGGGTCAGCGAAAGCTGGCATGGCATTGGCCCGGCGTGGACCGGGCTGGCGGCAGCGGTCATCACCCTGTTACCGCGTGTCGGGTTCATCAATGGAGAGGAGTTTTCCACGGGGGTTAACATCCGTACCTGCATTTATGTTGCCGGTATTCTTGGACTGGCGAGTGTAGTGACGCAAACCGGTATTGGCGATGCGGTCGGTGAAGCGCTGCTGCACGTGATGCCGCTGGATCCGGAGAAACCGTTCACCAGTTTTCTCGCCCTGACCGGCATCACCACTGCGCTTAACTTCATTATGACCGCTAACGGCGTTCCGGCGCTGTATACCACCCTGGCGCAGAGCTTTTCTGAGGCAACGCAATTCCCGCTGCTGTCGGTGATTATGATTCAGGTGCTGGGCTATTCAACGCCGCTTCTGCCGTATCAGGCATCACCTATTGTGGTGGCGATGGCGTTAGGCAGGGTGCCAGCGAGAGCCGGGCTGCTCCTGTGTCTGGTGCTGGCGCTGACGACTTATCTGATCCTGCTGCCACTGGACTATGCATGGTTTAATCTATTAGGAAAATTGTAGTGTTAATTGCCTGATTATTTTAGTTTTGTGAGAGGGTGGTGAGTTTTACCTGCACGAATGACAGTTAATACTGAAACGCATACTTATGCGCAGGATACTCAAGGATTGAACCATGGATAGATTGACCCCCATTCGCGGTTGGCCCGCCATCATCTCGATGGTTATCACACTGACCATCTGGTTTATCATCCCTTGTCCTGCTGACGTGACGCCACAGGCATGGCATCTGCTGGCGCTGTTTATCGGTACGATTGCGGCCATTATCGGCAAAGCGATGCCCATCGGGGCGATTGCTGTTGTGGCGATCATGCTGGTGGCGATGACCGGTGTGACGAATCCCGGTAAGCCTGCGGCAGCGCTTAACGATGCGCTGAGTGGCTTTTCCAACCAACTGATTTGGCTGATCGGTTTATCGATCATGCTGTCGCAAAGCTTGCTGAAAACAGGACTTGGGGCGCGTATCGGCTACGGATTTATTGCGTTGTTTGGTAAGCGAACCTTAGGTATCGCGTGGGCATTAACCCTCGCGGAAACGCTGATTGCCCCCGTCACCCCAAGTAACACGGCACGCGGCGGCGGCATTATTCACCCGGTGATGCGCGCCATTGCCGACAGCCTTGGATCGCAGCCCGGCAATAGCGAAAATGGCTCAACGGGGCGCTATCTGGCGCTGGTGAATTACAACATTAACCCGATCAGTTCAGCGATGTTCATCACCGCAACCGCCCCTAACCCCCTCATTGTCACCTTTTTGTCCCAGGGAACGGATGGGGTACTGAATATGACCTGGGGGATGTGGGCCATTGCGGCGCTTCTTCCGGCGGTCGTTTCGCTGATTGTGATGCCCATCGTCATCTGGTGGCTCTATCCACCCGCCATTACCCGCACACCCAATGCGCCGCAGTTCGCCCGGCAAAAGCTGGATCTTCTCGGCCCACTGTCGCTGGCGGAAAAAATCACGCTGGCGGTGTTCATTTTGCTGCTCTGCCTGTGGGCTGGCGCTCCCGCGATGATCATGGGCAGCGGCTGGACCGTTAACCCCACCAGTGCGGCGCTGATCGGTTTATCGATTCTGTTGCTGACGGGGGTATTACACTGGGAGGACATCCTTAAGTGCCGCGGTGCCTGGGATACCATTGTCTGGTTTGCCGCGCTGGTGATGATGGCGGATTTCCTCAGCAAACTGGGACTGGTCGGCTGGCTTGCGACCAGTGTGGGGACGGCAATCAATCACCTTGGCGTCCACTGGAGTATTGCGACACTGCTGTTGATCCTGCTTTACGTCTACTCTCATTACTTTTTCGCCAGCACCACGGCGCATATCACGGCCATGTTCTCCGCCTTCTTCATCGCGGGGTTAGGTCTGGGCGCGCCACCGGCCCTGCTGGGGCTGATGCTCGGTTTCTCTTCTTCGCTGATGATGTCGCTCACCCACTACGGTACGGGCACTGCGCCGATTATTTTTGGCTCTGGCTATGCCACTCTGGCGGAATGGTGGAAGACGGGGCTAGTGATGAGTGTGGTAAACCTGACTATCTGGGCGGTGACAGGGGCTTTCTGGTGGCACTGGCTGGGATACTGGTAATACGGGGATAAGTCGGGGGAGAGGTCCCCCCGACTACACAACTTAAGCTTGTTTTGCTGCTTCAGCTGCTTTTACGATCACGGCGAAAGCGTCAGCTTTCAGAGAAGCACCGCCAACCAGCGCGCCGTCGATATCCGGCTGAGTGAACAGTTCTGCCGCGTTAGCTGCGTTTACGGAACCGCCGTACTGGATGATGACCTGCTCAGCAATTTTCGCGTCCGCTTTGGCAATATGATCACGGATAAATTTGTGAACAGCCTGTGCCTGCGCTGGCGTTGCGGATTTGCCGGTGCCGATTGCCCAAACCGGTTCGTAAGCGATAACTACACCTTCGAATGCCGCAGCACCCTGTGTTTTCAGAACGGCGTCGATCTGACGTGCGCACACTTCTTCTGTTTTGCCCGCTTCGTTTTCAGCTTCGGTTTCACCGATGCACAGAACGGGAGTCAGACCCTGCTCTTTCAGCACAGCGAATTTTTTCGCGATCAGTTCGTCAGACTCTTTGTGGTAAGTACGACGCTCAGAGTGGCCGATGATGATGTACTGTGCGCCGATGTCTTTCAGCATTTCAGCACTTGTTTCACCGGTAAATGCGCCGGACAGGTTCAGGTCAACGTTCTGTGCGCCCAGGAGGATGTGGCTACCGGCCGCAGCATGTTTTGCCAGATCGATATACATTTCTGGCGGTGCGATCGCTACCGCACAGCCAGCGACGCCAGCCAGCTCTTTACGCAGGTTAGCAATCAGTTCGTTTACCATGTGGCGGCTGCCGTTCAGTTTCCAGTTACCCATCACTAAAGGATGTCGCATTTCTATTCTCCACGCTTTGTCAGCGAATTAAGGAAGATGGCCGCCCCGCAGGGCAGCATGGTCTGTGAAACAGTATAGAGATCACTCCCCGGAAAGGCTTTGCTTTTTATCATCAATTGGGCCCGTCCAGATTTTCAGATAACGCCAGCTTAATCGGTTCAACCGCGAAGGTCAGCCCCTTTTCGCCGTTATCTGCGACAACATAGCGAATTGCGCCTTCGGTCTCCGCGTAATAGCGCTTATTTTTCCCCGACGTAAGCAGCTTTTGCAGCTTTTTCTGGCTCTGCTCTTTGGTCAATAAGGGGGCGACCGTGCGGATCACTGCCGCCATATATTCCTGCGCTTTAGCTTTCGCCGCTTTCTGTTCCGGCCCCTGAATCGGCAGCCAGGTTATCTGCATGCTCTTAATCTTCAGCGTTCCGCGCTCAAGAGCGGTCGAGGCGTACAGGTTTTCATTTATTTTGCTGGCCGCACGGGTGAGGTTGGCTTTGTCGCGACTACTGTCGATGGCGCGGAATTCATTTAAGGTAAGCTTCGGATTTTGCGTATTAAAGTTTTCGCGAAACTGGCTGATCGAAAGGTCAAACGTGGGGGCACCGGCGAGTAAATACGGTGCGGTGGTGGCCGCCAATGGCTCAGCCGCCAGCGCCGGAGGGCTGGAGAGCATCGCAGAAAACAATAATAAAAACAGTGAACATCCTGGCTTCATCAATCTTACCTTTCGTTATGACTGTCCACGATTAAAACGATAACCGTCTGGCTTGTCAAAAGGGTAAACTGTCGAAGATAGTCATTTTAAAGGAACAGACATGACCCTACAGCAGTGGTTATTCTCATTTAAAGGGCGTATTGGACGCCGTGATTTCTGGATCTGGATTGCGCTGTGGATTGTCAGCATGGTGGTTCTGTTTTCGCTCGAGAGTCAAAAATTACTTCCCGATCAGATTGCTCCCTTTGCCCTGGTGTGTCTGCTCTGGCCGACGGCAGCGGTTACGGTGAAACGTCTGCACGATCGTGGGCGTTCGGGGCTGTGGGCGTTATTGATTATTCTTGCCTGGATGCTGTTAGCCGGTAACTGGGCTATTCTGCCGGGGATGTGGCAATGGGTGGTCGGACGGTTTGCGCCGACGCTTATCCTCATCATGACTCTTATCGACCTGGGGGCGTTTGTTGGCACCCAGGGCGAAAATAAATACGGTAAAGACACGCAGGATGTCGCGTTTAAATCAGCGCCCTGAACCGTATTACCAGTAATGCTCGGCGGTCATATGGCCTGGCCGGCGACGAAGGTGTTTCGTCATCTGCCGGGTCTCTTTCAGCAACTGCTGTGTGTCGCGAACCATTTGCGGATTTCCACACAGCATCACATGGCTGGTCTCTTTATCCATCGGTAAGCCTACCGCTTTTTCCAGTTCGCCACTTTCAATCAATGCCGGAATGCGGCCGGTCAGTGAACCCGCGACGGTCTCCCGGCTCACCACCGTCTGGATCCGCAGTTTGCCTTCGTAGCGCTTTTGCAGCGCCTGCATCAGCGGCAGGTAGCTTAAATCGGCGGCGTATCGTGCGGCGTGGACCAGTACCAGATTTTTGAAACGTTCGAGATCGTTACCCAGTTGCAGAATCGATAAATAGGGACCAATGGCGGTGCCCGTTGCCAGCATCCATAACGTGTCACAGTCCGGTACTTCGTCAAGCACAAAGAAACCGGCGGCTTCGCTCACTACCTGTACTTCGTCGCCGGGCTTGAGTGCCGCCAGACGTGGGCTTAGCTTACCGTCAGGCACGGTGACCAGGTAAAACTCCAGATCGGGATTGTCAGGGGCATTCACATACGAGTAGGCACGCTGGACGCGCTCGCCGTCAATCTCAAGACCGAGTTTGGTAAATTGACCTGCGGTGAAGGGATGAACGGGGGCGTGAACGGTCAGACTAAACAGAGCATCAGTCCAGTTCTGTACCTTTGTGACTTTGCCTGTTACCCAATCTGCCATGGTTTTCTCCTGTACGGGTCTCGTTCCCTTATCTTCGTTCGTTGGCGGAAAGATTTCCAGCCCGGAGGGGCTGGAAGGCTCGAACGAACAAATCAGTTACAGGATGTGCGCCTGCACGTCCGGGTCTTTACGGTCGAGATAGTGGATCGACTGAATACGGCGGATGGTGCGTGACTTACCGCGGATCAGCAGCGTTTCGGTGGTCGCGATATTACCTTTACGGCTGATCCCTTCCAGCAGATCGCCTTTGGTGATGCCGGTTGCGGAGAAAATAACATTATCGCTGCGCGCCATTTCATCCAGACGCAGCGCTTTACCCGCCTCGATGCCCATTGCCTGGCAGCGTGCCAGCTCTTGTTCGCCAATGCGACGGTTCTCTTCGCTGTCGCCTTTGACATCATGACGTGCCAGCAGACGGCCCTGCATGTCGCCATCCAGTGCGCGGATCACCGCGGCGGACACCACGCCTTCCGGTGCACCGCCAATCCCGTACAGCACATCCACTTCGCTGTCCGGCATGCAGGTCAGAATGGACGCGGCAACATCGCCATCAGGAATCGCGAATACGCGCACGCCAAGCTTCGCCATCTCTGCGATCACGTCATCATGACGCGGTTTCGCCAGAATCGTCACCGTCAGTTCGCTCAGCGGTTTGCCCAGCGCGTTGGCGACATTGCGCAGGTTCTCTTCCAGCGGCAGATTGAGATCGATGCTGCCTTTTGCGCCCGGTCCGACAATCAGCTTTTCCATATACATGTCAGGTGCGTTCAGGAAGCAACCCTTGTCACCCACGGCCAGAACGGCCAACGCGTTGGCCTGGCCCATCGCCGTCATTCGTGTGCCTTCAATGGGGTCGACGGCAATATCCACCGCGTCGCCGCGACCGGTACCGACTTTCTCACCGATGTAGAGCATCGGCGCTTCGTCGATCTCGCCTTCCCCGATCACGATGGTCCCGTCAATGTTGACCTGGTTTAGCATTATGCGCATGGCGTTAACGGCCGCGCCGTCGGCGGTGTTTTTGTCACCGCGTCCTAACCATTTGTAGCCAGCCAGCGCCGCCGCTTCGGTTACGCGGGAAAATTCGATGGCAAGTTCTCGTCTCATAGCAAACTCGTAGCAGAAAGGAATGGCGCGAAGTGTAGCACAGGGGAGAGGGGGAAATTATTGATATCAGAGGGTGAGTGTGCGGGGTTGTCCCCGCACCGTAATCTCATCCGTAGGCCGGATAAGACGCTTTCGCATCGTTATCCGGCAATTCGCGATTACTCTTCGTGGTCTTCCCACGCCAGCGCGCGTTTGACCGCTTTCTTCCAGCCGCTGTAACGGTAGTTACGCTCGGTGGTTTCGATGCCAGGGCGGAATTCACGTTCGATGACCGCTTTTTCCTGCAGTTCATCAAGGTTCTGCCAGAAACCGACTGCCAGACCGGCCAGGTAGGCCGCACCCAACGCCGTGACTTCACGCACTTCCGGACGCTCAACGCGCGTGCCAAGAATGTCAGACTGGAACTGCATCAGGAAGTTGTTGGCGACCGCGCCACCGTCCACGCGCAGGGCGTGCAGGCGAATGCCGGAGTCTGCCTGCATCGCTTCCAGTACGTCGCGGGTCTGGTAGGCAATAGATTCCAGCGTTGCACGGATGATGTGGTTGGCGTTCACACCACGGGTCAAGCCGAAGATCGCGCCACGCGCATACGGGTCCCAGTACGGCGCGCCCAGGCCGGTGAAGGCGGGGACGACGTACACGCCGTTAGTGTCCTTCACTTTGGTCGCGAAATACTCGGAATCGAAGGCGTCGCTGATGAGCTTCATTTCATCACGCAGCCACTGAATAGAAGCGCCCGCCATAAACACAGCGCCTTCCAGCGCATAGTTCACTTCCCCGGTCGGGCCGCAGGCGATGGTGGTCAACAGGCCGTTTTCGGATTTCACCGCTTTTTCGCCGGTGTTCATCAGCATAAAGCAGCCGGTGCCGTAGGTGTTTTTCGCCATCCCTTCCTTCACGCACAGCTGGCCGAACAGTGCAGCCTGCTGGTCACCGGCGATACCGGAGATCGGAATACGCGTGCCGCCTTTACCGCCGATGTTGGTCTGACCGTAGACCTCGGAAGAACGGCGCACTTCCGGCAGCATGGCGCGTGGAATATCCAGCGCATCCAGCATCTTGTCGTCCCAGTCCAGCGTGTGGATGTTGAACAGCATGGTACGCGAGGCGTTGGTGTAATCCGTTACGTGTACGCGTCCCTGGGTCATTTTCCAGATAAGCCAGGTATCAACGGTACCGAACAGCAGTTCGCCGCGACGTGCGCGCTCACGAGAGCCTTCGACGTGGTCGAGGATCCACTTCACTTTGGTGCCGGAAAAATACGGGTCAATGACCAGACCCGTGTTATTGCGGATGTACTCTTCCATGCCATCGCGCTTCAGGTGTTCGCAGATATCCGCGGTACGACGGCACTGCCAGACAATCGCGTTATAGATAGGTTTACCGGTCTCACGTTCCCAGACGATGGTCGTTTCACGCTGGTTAGTAATCCCGATAGCTGCAATCTGATCGGAACTGATGTCCGCTTTCGCCAGGACTTCCACCAGGGTAGAGCTCTGCGTTGCCCAGATTTCCATCGGGTCGTGTTCTACCCAGCCTGCTTTCGGGTAGATCTGCTCAAATTCGCGCTGTGAGACGCTTACGATATTGGCATCATGATCCATCACGACGGCGCGGGAGCTGGTGGTTCCCTGGTCGAGCGCAACGATATATTTTTTCTCAGTCATAATTATTTGTCCCGTAGTCACATTACAGCGAAGCTTTTTGTTGTGAAGTGGTCGTGGTTTCCTTCTCTTCCACGGCACAGATATCGCACGGCAAATGGCGACCGATCAGCTTGCGATAGGCGAAAGCGCCCAAAATAGCACCAACGATGGGGCCAAACAGCGGCACCAGGAAGTAAGGAATATCTTTGCCACCGGTGAAGGCGACATTACCCCAGCCTGCAAGCCAGGCGAACGCTTTCGGACCGATGTCACGTGCCGGGTTCATCGCAAACCCGGTCAGTGGGCCCATGGATGCGCCGATAACCGCAATCAGTAAACCAATCAACAAAGGAGCCAGCGGGCCACGCGGTACACCGTTACCGTCATCAGTCAGCGCCAGAATAAGCCCCATCAGGATAGCGGTAATCACCATTTCAACCGCGAAGGCCTGCACAAAATTGATATGTGGGTTGGGATACGTTGAGAAAGTGCCGGCCAGATCAACACTCTCAATGCTGCCACGTACAATGTGGTGCGTTTGTTCGAAGTCGGCGAAAAGATTGTAGTAAAGCCCGTAAACTAACGCCGCTGCGCAAAAGGCACCGGCAAATTGAGAAAGGATAAAAGGAACAACTTTGCGCTTGTCGAAACACGCAAACAGCCACAACGCGATAGTGACTGCCGGGTTGAGATGTGCGCCAGACACCCCTGCGGTCAGGTAGATAGCCATGGCTACCCCCAATCCCCAGATGACGCTGATTTCCCACTGTCCAAAAGACGCACCCGCGACTTTAAGCGCAGCGACACACCCCACACCGAAGAAAATCAACAACCCGGTACCGAGGAATTCAGCAATGCACTGGCCTTTTAAGGTTGATGTTTGACTCATAATCGGATCCTGAAGAGTTTAATGTTTATTGTATGCGAGGAGGTCACTGACGTCCGCGATGCCCTGTAGGCACACTGTTAATTTATCGTTAACGAGCACAAACGAGAAATATCGAACTTAAAATGTGTGTACTCCGTCAATAAAATGAGCGTTTTCGCGCCATGAGGCGCGTTTTGTTATACAAAAATAGTGTGAGCTGAATCATTTCATTAACCAAAGCGTTAACACTTAAGGGTTAGGCCGACGATGTCTGTAAGAGTCGACTGAAAAGTGTTGCAAACCGCAATCAGCGCGGGATGCCGCTGGACAGGGAGAGCGGGGCTTCATACAATCGGCACTATATATTGTGCGCGTTCACGTGAAGCGTCGCCTTGCAATTCAGGAGAGTATGACCATGTCTTTAGAAGTGTTTGAGAAACTGGAAGCAAAAGTACAGCAGGCGATTGATACCATCACCTTGTTGCAGATGGAAATTGAAGAGCTGAAAGAGAAGAACAGCTCGCTGGCGCAGGAAGTGCAATCTGCACAGCACAGCCGTGAAGAGCTCGAGCGCGAAAATCAGTCTCTGAAAGAACAGCAGAATGGCTGGCAGGATCGTTTGCAGGCATTGCTGGGCCGCATGGAAGAAGTCTAATCCTCGTCATCTTTCACGTTATGGCGGCGTTGGCTGCGCGTATTCACCCCGGTCACGTAGTTTACTACGCTCCTGGGGATTCATTCGCTTGCCGCCTTGCCCTAACGCGAAATCTTTAGAGGATTCCTGAGCAAGTAGCTTGTAGGCCGGATAAGGCGCAAGCCGCCATCCAGTAGCCCGCGATAACCAATAAAAAAGGCACCTTACGGTGCCTTTTTCGATCACTCGATATCGAGCGGGTCTTCGGAGAGGATGATTCCGGTGTTATCGGCGTACAGATGGTCGCCGGAGAAGAAGGTCACGCCGCCGAAATTGACGCGGACATCGCTTTCCCCAATCCCTTCGCCTGCTGCACCTACCGGAATCGCGGCAATCGCCTGAATGCCGATGTCCAGCTCTTCCAGATCGTCTACCTGACGCACCGCGCCGTAGATGACCAGGCCTTCCCATTCATTTTGTACAGCCAGACGCGCCAGTTCGGCGTCGACCAGCGCACGACGGACAGAACCGCCGCCATCGACCAGCAGAATGCGACCACGGCCATTTTGTTCGAGCAGATCGTACAGCAACCCGTTGTCCTCGAAACATTTCACCGTGACGATTTGTCCGCCAAACGACGACCGTCCTCCAAAGTTAGAGAACAGTGGTTCCACGACGTTGACATCTTCTTGATAGATGTCACAAAGCTCGGAAGTATCGTATTTCATAGGCTTAACGTTCAGTTGCTGCGAGAATTTTTAGTATATCGCGCTATGCGTACTGTTGGCAAAATCATCAATTGTTAATTGATATTTGTCAGTTATCTTGCCCACTGACTTAAGAAAATCCCGACAACAAACAGCAGGTTAGTCAGCAACGCGGCTTTTACCGTACGTTCAAGCATTGGGCGCATCGCTGCTGGTTCCATCTGGCGCATCACGTAACGCGCCTGTTTTACCAGTACCGGTGCGGCCAGCAGGAACAACCAACCCCACGGACTTTGCAGCGAAAGCAGGTTAAACAGCGCCAGGCAGATCAGCGTGCCTATCAGCAAGCAAGCGTGGTAACGACGGGCATTTACGGCGCCGAGGCGGACAACCAGCGTGTTCTTGCCGTTTTCCCGGTCACTGTTGATATCGCGCAGGTTATTGATGTTAAGCACGGCGGTGGCCAGCAGACCGCAGGCGGTAGCCGGAAGGATTAACGCCGGGATCAGGGTATGCGCCTGCAGATACCAACTCCCCATCACGCTCAGCCAGCCAAAGAAGACCAGCACGGAAATATCGCCCAGACCGATGTAGCCATAAGGACGATTGCCCACGGTATAGGTGATGGCGGCAATGATCGACAGTACGCCAAGCACCAGGAAGCCGACAAAATCCGCTGGTGTGCGGCACGCCACCGCAACCAGCGACAGACCGGACACGCAAATGAGTACCACGGTGATGATCAGCGCGCGCTTCATCTCCTGTTGGGTGATCACCCCTTTTTGCATCCCACGCAGCGGCCCAATGCGATCCGGCTTATCACTGCCTTTAACGGCATCACCATAGTCGTTGGCGAGATTTGACAGGATTTGCAGAAGCCCTGCCGTAATGAGCGCCAGCAAGGCGACCAGCGGATCAAAATATCCCTGCCACCATGCCAGGGCAGTACCGACGATGATCGCCGCGAAGGCGAGCGGTAGAGTCTTGGGTCGTAAACTTTCCAGCCAGGCCTGGGAGCGGCTAATTTGTTGTTGTTCAGTCATATTTAGCGCCAATAAAAATGGGGCCTTTCAGCCCCATCAACAATGATGAAAATGCAGTGAACGCGATTATAGGATAAAACGGCTCAGATCTTCATCTGCGACCAGCGCATCCAGATGTTTGCTCACATAATCCGCATCAATTGTTATGCTTTGACCGTTCAAATCGCTCGCATCATAGGAAATATCTTCCATCAGACGCTCCAGAACGGTGTGCAGACGACGGGCACCGATGTTTTCGGTGGTCTCGTTAACCTGCCATGCTGCTTCAGCAATACGCTTGATACCGGATTCCGTAAACTCAATGTTGACGCCTTCGGTCGCCATTAGCGCTTTGTACTGCACGGTAACAGAAGCGTTAGGTTCCGTCAGAATACGTTCGAAGTCGCTGGTAGTCAGCGCCTGCAGCTCTACGCGAATCGGCAGACGACCCTGCAGTTCCGGGATCAGATCGGACGGTTTTGCCACCTGGAATGCGCCAGAGGCGATAAACAAAATGTGGTCGGTTTTGACCATACCGTGTTTGGTCGAGACGGTGCAGCCTTCAACCAGCGGCAGCAGGTCGCGCTGTACGCCTTCACGGGACACGTCCGGACCCGAGGATTCGCCGCGCTTACAGATTTTGTCGATTTCGTCGATAAACACGATCCCATGCTGCTCAACGGCGTCGATAGCTTCCTGTTTCAGCTCTTCCGGGTTCACCAGTTTGGCCGCTTCTTCTTCAATCAGCAGCTTCATCGCGTCTTTGATTTTCAGCTTACGCGCTTTCTGCTTCTGTCCACCCAGGTTCTGGAACATGGACTGCAGTTGGCTGGTCATCTCTTCCATTCCCGGAGGCGCCATGATTTCCACGCCCATCGGTGCGGCGGCAAGATCGATCTCGATTTCTTTATCGTCGAGCTGGCCTTCACGCAGTTTTTTACGGAACGCCTGACGCGCAGCGGACGGTTCAGACTGTTGCTCCGCCTGGCCCCAGTTATTTTTCGCCGGTGGGATCAGCACATCAAGAATGCGCTCTTCTGCCATCTCTTCCGCACGATAGCGGTTCTTTTCGATCGCCTGGACGCGAACCATTTTAATGGCGGCATCGGTCAGATCGCGGATGATAGAGTCGACTTCTTTACCGACATAACCCACTTCGGTGAATTTTGTTGCTTCCACTTTAATGAACGGCGCGTTGGCAAGCTTTGCCAGACGACGGGCGATTTCGGTTTTACCGACACCGGTTGGGCCGATCATCAGAATGTTTTTCGGTGTAACTTCATGGCGCAGCTCTTCGTCGAGCTGCATGCGGCGCCAGCGGTTACGCAGTGCAATCGCCACGGAACGCTTGGCGTTATCCTGGCCGATGATGTGCTTGTTCAGTTCGCTGACGATTTCGCGTGGGGTCATTTCAGACATGGGAGATCCTTACGCTTTAGACGGTAATTCTTCAATGGTATGGAAATGGTTGGTGTAAATGCAGATATCACCTGCAATATCCAACGCTTTTTCAGCAATGTCGCGAGCGCCGAGCTCGGTGTTTTCCAGCAGAGCACGTGCCGCAGCCTGGGCGTAGGGACCGCCGGAGCCGATGGCAATCAGATCGTTTTCCGGCTGCACGACGTCACCGTTACCGGTGATGATGAGGGAGGCGGTTTCATCCGCGACCGCCAACAGCGCTTCAAGTTTGCGCAGCATGCGATCGGTACGCCAGTCTTTCGCCAGCTCAACGGCGGCTTTAACCAGATGTCCCTGATGCATTTCCAGCTTGCGCTCAAACAGTTCGAACAGCGTGAACGCATCCGCCGTACCGCCCGCAAAGCCAGCAATGACTTTGTCGTTGTACAGACGACGCACTTTCTTCACGTTGCCTTTCATGACGGTGTTACCCAGTGTGGCCTGACCATCACCGGCGATAACCACCTGGCCGTTACGGCGTACGCTTACTATTGTTGTCACGAGCAGACCCCTTGGTTACAAATGCAGAATACAAGCCCCGCATGGTGTGCGGGGCATAATGCAAGTATAGATGGGGGGGATTTTGGGGGTTTCAACCCCCGGAGGCGAGTCGAATACAGTTTGTGTGACCTGCCATCTTCAGACGGCTAATGGTGCTGTCGGCATTCTCTTTGCCTTTCACCGGCCCGATGACCACGCGGTTCCAGCCATTATTGGTGGTGATTTTGGAGTCAAAGCCTTCGAAAGCTAACTGTGCACGCACGGTTTCTGCCTGTTCTGCGACTTTAAACGAACCACATTGTACCATCCAGCGACGTTCGTCTTTCTTCTCTGTCGTCGGCTTCGGTGCCTCTGGCACGCGCTCAACCGGTGCGGCTGGCTGTGTTTTTGGCTGCGATGCCGTGGTGTGTGCCGGGGTCTGCAGCAGATCCTGGTACGGTTGCGACGTCGCAGCGGGTTTCTGCGTCTGCGTGGCAGGCTTCGAAGGCTGCTGCACTGGCGCCGTTTGCGCAGTACGCGTTTGCGTCTGTGGCTGCGTACGCGGCTGTTGAACCGGCGGCGTGCTGTTCCACTGCTGCTGTTGCTCAACCTGACGTTGCTGAGCCTGGCGCTGCAACGTTTGCTGACGTTGTGCCGGTGTCTGCTCGTTCCACGGCACTTCGTTGAGCTGCGTCGGTTGCTGGCGCATGTCGGCCTGCATTTGCGCAAGTAACTGGCGCTGTTCTTCAGTCAGTTGATCCGGCTTCATGACTTCACCACCGGCTGACGGTTCTGTGGGCGCACGTACGCCCGGCTGACGGCTTTCCAGCTCTTTAATATAGCGCCAGCGCTCTTCCGGCTTTGGCGGCAGCCCGTTGCCAGTCACTTTCTGACCCTGCAACGTTTCGGATTCTTCTTTTTTATGATGCGTAATGAAGTACAGACCACCGATAAAGGCCACAAGCACGGCGGCGGCAATGGCGACCATTGCGGGCGATACCGCAGACGTGTTGCGTTGCTTTTTCCGTGAGGTGCTCTTTTTGCGCCGCGAAGGTGCCGGTTGGCCGCGACGTACATAATCTCGTTGTGCCACTATCGTTTCGCTGTATTGATTCGTTCGTCAGCCCGCCATGTTACTTAAGCGGCGGGCCTTTGACCAGACGCGGTGTCTGAAAGGTTTACGTTAAGGCGCGCGTCGTACCCCGAAGGATTAACTCACAATCCATTAAACGCGAGCCGCTGTTGACATTTTGCCCCTGAATTTGGTCAAGCAGCAACAGCATCGCTTCGCGACCAATTTCGAAACGCGGTTGCGCAACGGTGGTCAGCGGCGGATCGCAAAACTCCGCCAGGGCGATGTTGTCGAAACCAATAATCGACAGGTCATCCGGGACGTTGATGCCCTGACGTTTGGCCCATGAGAGGGCACCAAGCGCCATAACATCGCTATGACAGAATACCGCTGTCGGTGGTTGCGGCAAGTCGAACAGTTGTTTAAGCGCATTGCCGCCAGCTTCGTAGGTAAAATCCCCACGGGCGATATAGTGCGGATCAACGGTAATACCGCAACGACGCAGCGCCTGCACGTAGCCCTGCAAGCGGTAATGACACAGCGGCATTTCTTCCGGCCCGGCAATACAGCCAATGCGCTGATGTCCCAGCTCATGCAGGTAGTTCACGGCATTGAATGCGGCGGTCAGGTTATCGATATGGACGGTGGGCAGTTCCAGTTCCGGCGCAAACTCGTTCGCCATCACCATCGGCGGCAGATTGCGCTGCTCTTCAATACTGGCGTCAAACGGCAGACGAGAGCCCAGCAGCAGCATGCCATCAATTTGCTTGGTGATGATCAAATTGACGAAGGTTTTTTCCTGCTGGTTCTGATGCGCACAATCGCCGATCAGCACCAGATAGCCATGACTGGCGGCGGTGACCTCGATCCCACGGATCAGTTCGCTAAAGAAGGGATCGCAAATATCCGGAACAATCACCAGGATGGTTCGCGATTCATTACGTTTAACGTTGCGTCCCGCCGCCTGCGGTAAATACCCGACCTCTACAGCTGCCTGTTCAACCCGGTTTCGGGTGGACTGAGAGACTTTATCCGGGTTCATTAGCGCGCGAGACACGGTTGCCGTTGAGACTTTCGCCTTCATGGCAACATCTTTCATTGTAGCGGCAGCAACCTGCTTATTCGGTTTCACTCTTTCTCCTCGCCTGGGAAATCCGGCGCAGCACAATCCCTGTTTAAATTCACATCGGAAACATTTTTATCAGATAGCGAATGGAAACGGTTACAGAATTTTCATAAAAAGTGTGATGGGTGTTAAATTTTACGATCCGCCTCGCATCGTGAGGGGGTTATCCCTCAATAGGATCGACATCCAGCACCCATTTCACCTTGCGTGAATCCGGTAAGGTATTGATGAGCGCGAGCGTTCCGCTGACGATATGTTGCAAACGAATTCGTGATGGATGTTGCAATAAAATCTGCCAGCGATAGCGTCCGCCGCGCTTCGGCGCCAGCGCCGGAACGGGGCCTAACACCCAGAGCTTGTCATCTGCCAGCGGGCTGGCCTGGATCAGATTACGCAGCTGCTGCAAAAACAGTGAAGCCTGCTGATTATTATGATCTTCAGCACGCACGATGACGTGGCTGGTCCACGGCGGCAGTTGCATCGTTTGGCGTTCGGCCAGCGCCTGTTCGGCAAACGCGTCATAGCCTTTATGCAACAGAGTTTGCAGCAGCGGATGTTCCGGATGGTGAGTCTGCAAAACCACTTCCCCCTGTTTGCCTGCGCGTCCTGCGCGTCCGGACACCTGAGTATAAAGTTGGGCAAAGCGCTCCGCCGAGCGGAAGTCTGCGGAGAACAACGCGCCATCCACATCCAGCAGCGCAACCAGCGTCACATCAGGGAAGTGGTGACCTTTTGCCAGCATCTGGGTGCCGATCAGGATCCTTGCGCCGCCGCGATGGACTTCCGCCAGATGTTGCTCAAGCGATCCTTTTCGGCTGGTGGTGTCGCGGTCAATGCGGGAAATCGGCACGCCGGGAAAGAAGGGGGCTAAGGCTTGTTCAAGCTGCTCGGTGCCTAACCCGACCGGCACCATATGCGTGGAGCCGCAGGAGGGGCACTGACGCGGCACCGGGCGCTGACTGTCGCAGTGGTGGCAGCGCAAGTGGTGCTGCGCCTGGTGCAGGGTGTAGTAGTGATCGCAACGCGGACACTCTGCAATCCAGCCGCAGTCGTGGCAAAGCAACGCAGGCGCAAAACCCCGGCGGTTGAGGAATAAAATTACCTGGTTATCGGCCTGTAAATGCTGGCGCATACGGGCGATTAACGCCGGTGCCAGGCCTGCCTGTACCTGTTGACCTTTTAAATCGAGTACATGCTGAGTGGCGGGGCGTGCGTTTCCGGCACGACGCGTCAGGCGCAGCATGCGGTATTTTTTCTGCCTGACATTGCAAAGCGTCTCAAGCGCCGGCGTTGCCGAACCGAGGATAATCGGGATGCGTTCACTATGGGCGCGCCAGACCGCCAGATCGCGGGCATGGTAGCGCCAGCCTTCCTGCTGTTTATAGGAACTGTCGTGTTCTTCATCGATCACGATCACGCCAAGATTTTTAAACGGTGTAAATAAGGAGGAACGGGTGCCAATGACGATCGCGGCTTCGCCGTTTTTCGCCTTCAGCCAGGCAGAGAGGCGTTCGCTGTCGTTGAGAGCGGAGTGCAGCACTTCCACCGGCGCGTTGAAACGTTCGCGAAAGCGGGCGATGGTTTGCGGCGTCAGGCCAATTTCCGGCACCATTACCAGCGCCTGTTTACCCTGCGCGAGGACGTTTTCCAGTACGCTCAGGTAAACTTCGGTTTTACCTGAGCCTGTCACCCCGGCCAGCAGCCAGGCGGAGAAACTGTCTGACGCACTGTGAATGGCGCCAACGGCGGTGGCCTGTTCGGTGTTCAGGCGCAGACGTTCGCCGCAGACCGCGTAATTTGTGCGCCAGTCGCTAAAACCAGGCGTTTCGCTCGCCAGTTCGCACAAGCCTTTTTTACGCAGCGCCTGAAGCGCGCCATCGTTGAATTCGAGAGCAGCCACCTGATCGCGCCAGATTTTCCCCTGCCGTAACGCAGCCAGCGCCTGCTGCTGTTTGGGGGAACGCTTCAGGCTATTGAGATCAATGGCCTGACCCTCTTCGGTGGCAAACCAGTACCACATTGGCGCGTTGGTAGCAGGTTTCCCCTGACGCAACAGGATGGGCAGAGCGTGGAACAGCACATCGCCGATGGGATGATGATAATAATCCGCCGCCCAGATCAGCAGACGCCAGACAGAGGTCGAAAAGAGCGGTTCATCATCCAGCACGTCAACGATCGCTTTCAGTTCATTCAGCGGCAGCTCGCTTTTGTCGCTGACCGAAACCACGATCCCGACGCGCTCTTGCTGTTTGCCAAACGGCACGCGCACGCGACATCCTGCCTTGACGCTGCTCATGCCTTCCGGCAGAAGATAGTCAAAGGTGCGGGGAAGCGGAACGGGTAAGGCAACGCGCGCTACGGGCATAAATCGTCCTGACTTGAAATCTGGCGGGTTAGTATACACATTAGTCGTGGGTGACGAGCGAATCAGTTTGCATGAGTGGGCTAATTTCTGTATGATTCGCCGCCTTTGATGCAAATTGATTGTGTCAAACTATACTATCAACATCGCGTGGTGTCTGGCGTTAGGGCTGGAAGAGCGACGCGGCCTTAAACTGAGGTTTCCCATGAAAAAAGATATTCACCCGAAATACGAAGAAATTACTGCTACCTGTTCTTGCGGTAACGTCATGAAAATCCGCTCTACCGTTGGTCACGATCTGAACCTGGACGTGTGCGGTAAATGCCACCCGTTCTACACTGGCAAACAGCGTGACGTTGCAACCGGTGGCCGTGTTGACCGCTTCAACAAGCGTTTCAACATCCCGGGCAGCAAATAAGTTTCAGCTGTCAAAAAAAAGCGCCGACTGGCGCTTTTTTTGTCTCTGAAATTTATCTGTTCCATATATATCATTAATGTCTTGAATAAATAACGCCACGGCAAATTGAAATAGTGTTTTTAATTTATCGATAAATTGTTTCTGTTGGTGATGTCTGTCTCTCTTATCTTCCTTTTTTTGCCATGATTTTTATTTGCTGGCAAAATTTAAAAGGTTTTAACTTTCCCACTTAAATAAACTTCACTTCGTAATATAAAATTATCCTTGTTTTCATCATTGCATTTTTATCGTTGTGATGTTGATAAGGTCAGATTGTTTTTGATGTATTCTATTGAGAGGGATTGCTATGAAGCGTGGATATGCGTTATTACTTATTCCAATATTATCTGGAGCCGCTCATGCTGGCTACGTAGATTATCGTCATGAATATTATGACGACGGACGTAACTATGACCGTGTTTATATGTCCCATCGTTTTGCCAGTGGATTTGGCGTTGCGGTAGAAGCGATTTCGCGCTCTGATGATTCGGATCCAAAACATCCGGTTAATAACATGGAGACGAACGGTAACGAGTACACGGCCAGTTACCAGTTCACCTGGCAAGACCTTGTCTGGCAACCGGGACTGGCGATAGAAACAGATGAAGGTCAGGCAATCTATAAGCCGTACTTGCGTGTGCAATATAATATCAATGATAGCTGGTGGACGGCATTCCGCTATCGTTTTGAGTATACTCGTCGCAATTCAGAAGGCAGAGATGATCGAATGGTTTATCGCCCGGAGGCCTGGTTGGGCTATAACCTTCATGACTGGATGTTTGAACTGAACGGTATTTATAAAATCGCAGACAGTGAAGATTTATATAATAATAAAAAAGAAGACTATGAACTTAACTTTCGCGTTGCCTATAAAATAGGTTCCTGGATTCCTTTTGCTGAAGTGGGTAACGTCTCTTCCGGCTATAATACAGCGACAACCGACGATCGTCAGACACGTTATCGTATTGGTATTGGTTATACTTTCTGATTAATAAATTCTTCTCTATGACATATTCCTGTGCGGTAAGCGTATTTTTTTTTGCCGCGCGTACTTCATGCTTAATAATCAGGGAATCCAGATGAATAAGCGAAAAATAGGTCTTGTGAATTACCTCGCCTATGGCTCAGGTGATTGTCTTGGCGCAGGGACAACCGCGCTGACTGCGGCATGGTTATTATATTTTTTCACCACCTTTTGCGGATTAACACCAATAGAGGCGACGTTTATTTTTGCGATGGCGAGAATTTTGGATGCGGTGGTCAGTCCGCTGATGGGATATCTGACGGATAGCTTTGGCAATACGTGGTTGGGAAAACGATTTGGTCGACGGAAGTTCTTTATTTTACTGGGTATTCCCTGCGTTTTCTCCTATAGCCTGATGTGGATGGAGGGAATGAGCTACTGGTATTATCTGGCCGCCTATCTGTTGTTCGACGTGGTCTACACCATGATTTTGGTGCCTTATGAAACGCTGGTTCCGGAAATGACCGACGACTTCAGGCAGAAAACGAAGTTTTCCGGGGCGCGTATCGCGATGGCGCAACTGTCAGCGATCCTGGCGGCTTTTTTACCCGGTATTTTGCTGAACCATTTTGGTAAGGACAATGCCATCTCCTTCTTTTACGCCAGCCTGGTGTTCGCCATTATGTGTGCCGTGGTGCTGACTTTCGTCTGGATCTTTACCTGGGAACGTGAACGTAGTGCGGAAGAGCTGGCGGTGCAGGCGCAAAAGCTGACTCTGGTGCAGAGTCTGCATCGCCTGGTGATTGAGCTGAGCTCAACGTTTCGCATTCGAATTTTTCGTCTGCATCTCGGGATGTATCTCGGCGGCTATATTGCGCAGGACGTTTTTAACGCTGTGTTTACCTATTACGTGGTGTTCGTGCTGATGCAAAGCCCAACGCTGGCGTCCAATCTCATGGGGACGATGGCGATCCTGCAGTTTATCGCCGTGATGGCGATGATCCCGCTGTGTATCCGTTTTGGCCCGGCGCCGTCGTATCGTGTGGTGGTGCTGCTGTTTGGTCTGGGCGCGCTGTCATACTCCGCACTGTACTATAGCGGGATGAGCGACAATTCGGCGCTGTTGCTGCTGATTTCCGCGGTGGCCGGTCTGGGGCGCGGCGGCATCAATTATATCCCGTGGAACATTTATACCTATATTGCGGATGTGGATGAGGTCATCACCGGACAGCGTCGCGAGGGGATATTTGCGGGCATCATGACCCTGACTCGCAAAGCTTCTCAGGCCGGTGCCGTAATGTTGGTCGGCATTGTGATGCAGTATTCCGGTTTTGTCTCAGGACAGGCCACTCAGGTGCCGGGTGTCAGCCATACCATCATGCTGATTCTGAGTTTCGGTACGGTGGCGGTGCTCTGCATGGGATTCCTGGTTTCACTGCGTTTTCGATTAAACCTGAAAACGCACAAAGTACTGCGCGAAGAGACACTGAAAATGCGTCAGGCCGGAGGGGTTACCCCGGACGCGATCACACCTCAGGCGCGCCAGACCGTGGAGATGCTGGCTGGTATGCCGTACGAACAGCTGTGGGGAAACAATACGATTGGTTATGTAAACCGGCAGAAGGCGCAGTACCATCAGCCAGCCTGATCCGAGAGAGCCAAACCGATAATCACCATGAAAAAAAGCAGAAGCGTGGCTTCTGCTCTTTTCTGCATCAATATTCCCACGTCTCCGGGTCGATGCCCAGTTCGCGCATAATTTCTTTCGCCGCTTCCGGGATTTCATCGCTACGCTCTTTGCGCAGGTCTGCATCGTTTGGCAGGGGTTGTCCGGTAAAAGCATGCAGAAACGCTTCACACAGCAGCTCGCTGTTGGTGGCGTGACGCAGGTTGTTCACCTGACGACGCGTGCGTTCATCGGTGAGGATTTTTAACACCTTCAGAGGAATGGAAACCGTAATTTTCTTTACTTGTTCACTCTTCTTACCGTGCTCAGCGTATGGGCTGATATATTCGCCGCTCCATTCAGCCATGAGATACCTTAATCCTCTTCGTCATTAATATGGGGTAAGACCGCACTTCTCGTATGGTTACTCACCGTAATTCCGCATAGTTTACCGTACAGGCGATACCGTGACACGGATTAAGCACCTGTAGTTGTGCGCTAATGCAGATAATTTTAACGGCTATTTCCAGTTTGCTCAATCTATACGCAAAGAAGTTTAGATGTCCAGATGTATTGACGTCTATTGTGAACCTGTTTACTCTGGGACCTGACTTTTCATCGACTCAGCTCAGGAACACCCTAACATGACGCGTAAACAGGCCACCATCGCAGTGCGTAGCGGGTTAAATGACGACGAACAGTACGGTTGCGTCGTTCCGCCGATTCACCTTTCCAGTACCTATAATTTTACCGGTTTTAATGAGCCGCGCGCCCATGACTACTCCCGTCGCGGTAACCCGACGCGCGATGTGGTTCAGCGTGCGCTGGCCGAACTGGAAGGCGGTGCGGGTGCGGTACTGACCAATACCGGCATGTCGGCGATTCATCTGGTGACGACCGTGTTCCTGAAGCCCGGAGATCTGCTGGTTGCGCCACATGACTGCTACGGCGGTAGCTACCGCCTGTTTGACAGCCTGGCGAAGCGCGGATGCTATCGCGTGCGCTTTGTCGATCAGGGAGATGAGCAGGCGTTGCAGGCCGCGCTGGCAGAAAAACCTAAACTGGTGCTGGTAGAAAGTCCGAGTAATCCGCTGTTACGCGTGGTGGATATTGCGAAAATATGTCAACTGGCACGTGAAGCCGGGGCCGTCAGCGTTGTCGATAACACTTTTTTAAGCCCGGCGCTGCAAAATCCGCTGGCATTGGGCGCCGATCTGGTGTTGCATTCATGCACGAAATATCTGAATGGTCACTCTGACGTCGTGGCGGGCGTGGTGATAGCCAAAGATCCGGAGATCGTCACCGAACTGGCCTGGTGGGCGAATAATATCGGCGTGACCGGCAGCGCGTTTGACAGCTACCTGCTGCTGCGCGGGCTGCGTACGCTGTCGCCGCGCATGGAAGTGGCGCAGCGTAATGCACAGGCGATCGTCGATTACCTGCAAACCCAGCCGCTGGTGAAAAAGCTGTATCATCCGTCGCTGCCAGAAAATCAGGGGCATAACATTGCCGCGCGGCAGCAGAAAGGCTTTGGCGCAATGTTGAGTTTTGAACTGGATGGCGATGAGCAGACGCTGCGTCGTTTCCTGAGTGGGCTGTCGTTGTTTACGCTGGCGGAATCTTTAGGGGGAGTGGAAAGCTTAATCTCTCACGCCGCAACGATGACGCATGCTGGCATGGCGCCAGAAGCGCGTGCGGCCGCCGGGATCTCCGAGACGCTGCTGCGTATCTCCACGGGTATTGAAGATGGCGAAGATTTAATTGCCGACCTGGAAAATGGCTTCCGGGCTGCAAACAAGGGGTAAACATGAGTGTGATTGCGCAGGCAGGGGCGAAGGGTCGTCAACTGCACAAATTTGGTGGTAGTAGTCTGGCTGACGTGAAGTGTTATCTGCGCGTCGCGGGCATCATGGCGGAATACTCACAGCCTGACGACATGATGGTGGTTTCCGCTGCGGGCAGTACGACCAACCAACTGATCAGTTGGCTGAAATTAAGTCAGACCGATCGCCTCTCTGCGCATCAGGTACAACAGACCCTGCGACGCTATCAGTGTGAACTGATTAGCGGCTTGCTTCCCGCCGACGTGGCGGAGGCATTAACCAGCCTGTTTATCAACGATCTGGAACGTCTGGCCAATCTGCTGGACAGCGGCGTGAATGACGCCGTTTATGCGGAAGTCGTGGGCCACGGTGAAGTATGGTCAGCGCGTCTGATGTCGGCTGTGCTCAATCAGCAGGGCATGGAGTCGGCCTGGCTGGATGCACGTGAATTCTTACGCGCTGAGCGCGCTGCGCAACCGCAGGTGGATGAAGGGCTTTCTTACCCGCTATTACAGCAACTGCTGATCCAGCATCCGCAGAAACGTCTGGTCGTGACCGGTTTTATCAGTCGTAGTAATGCGGGTGAAACGGTGCTGCTGGGCCGTAATGGTTCTGACTACTCCGCCACGCAGATCGGTGCGCTGGCAGGAGTGTCTCGCGTCACCATCTGGAGTGATGTGGCCGGGGTTTACAGCGCAGACCCGCGTAAAGTCAAAGATGCCTGCCTGCTGCCGCTGCTGCGTCTGGATGAAGCCAGCGAGCTGGCGCGTCTGGCGGCACCGGTTCTGCACGCCCGTACGCTGCAGCCGGTTTCTGGCAGCGATATCGATCTTCAGTTGCGCTGTAGTTATACGCCAGATCAAGGCTCCACGCGCATTGAGCGTGTATTAGCTTCCGGGACCGGTGCGCGTATCGTGACCAGCCATGATGACGTCTGCCTGATTGAATTTCAGGTGCCTGCCAGCCAGGACTTTAAGCAGGCGCATAAAGATATCGATCAGGTCCTCAAGCGGGCACAGGTGCGTCCGCTGGCCGTTGGCGTCCATACCGATCGTCATCTGCTGCAGTTCTGCTATACCTCGGAAGTGGCCGACAGTGCCCTGCGAATCCTCGATGAAGCCGGTCTGCCGGGTGAACTGCGATTGCGTCAGGGGCTGGCGCTGGTGGCGATGGTGGGCGCAGGCGTCACCCGTAACCCGCTGCACTGCCATCGTTTCTGGCAACAGTTGAAAGGACAGCCGGTAGAATTTACCTGGCAGTCGGAAGAGGGCATCAGCCTGGTGGCCGTACTGCGTACCGGCCCAACGGAGAGCCTGATTCAGGGTCTGCATCAGTCCATTTTCCGCGCTGAAAAACGCATCGGCCTGGTGCTTTTCGGCAAGGGCAACATCGGCTCCCGCTGGCTGGAGCTGTTTGCCCGCGAGCAGAGCACGCTCTCGGCGCGTACCGGATTTGAATTTGTGCTGGCCGGGGTGGTGGATAGCCGTCGCAGCCTGCTGAACTACGAAGGGCTGGACGCCAGCCGGGCGCTGGCGTTCTTCAATGATGAAGCCATTGAACAGGATGAAGAGTCGCTGTTCCTGTGGATGCGCGCACACCCGTATGACGATCTGGTGGTGCTGGATGTGACCGCCAGCGAACAGCTCGCCGATCAGTATCTCGACTTTGCCAGCCACGGTTTTCACGTGATTAGTGCGAACAAACTGGCCGGTGCAAGCACCAGCAATAAGTATCGCCAGATCCACGACGCGTTTGATAAGACCGGGCGCCACTGGCTGTATAACGCGACCGTGGGTGCGGGGTTGCCGATCAACCACACCGTGCGCGATCTGATCGACAGCGGCGACACCATCCTGTCGATCAGCGGGATCTTCTCCGGCACGCTGTCCTGGCTGTTCCTGCAGTTTGATGGCTCTGTGCCGTTTACCGATCTGGTGGATCAGGCCTGGCAACAGGGACTGACGGAGCCGGATCCGCGCGTTGACCTGTCGGGTAAAGATGTGATGCGCAAGCTGGTGATTCTGGCACGCGAAGCAGGCTATGACATCGAGCCGGATCAGGTCCGCGTTGAGTCGCTGGTTCCCGCGCATTGTGAAGAAGGCTCAATCGACCACTTCTTTGAGAATGGCGATGAGCTGAACGATCAGATGGTGCAGCGTCTGGAAGCGGCCCGTGAAATGGGGCTGGTACTGCGCTATGTGGCGCGTTTCGATGCCAATGGCAAAGCGCGTGTTGGCGTAGAAGCGGTTCGCCCGGAGCATCCGCTGGCAGCGCTGCTGCCGTGCGATAACGTCTTTGCTATCGAAAGCCGCTGGTATCGCGATAACCCGTTAGTGATCCGCGGGCCCGGTGCCGGGCGTGACGTCACTGCCGGGGCGATTCAGTCGGATATTAACCGTCTGGCGCAGTTGCTGTAGTTTTTTGCCGGATGGCGCAGTGCGCTTATCCGGCCGATGGTTCGGGCGTAATTCAGGCCGGATAAGATGCTTCAGCATCCTGTCCGGCGTGTTACCGACCAGCAAACACCTCTTTTGCGGCGAACAGACCGTTCAGCGCCGCCGGGAAACCGGCATACACTGCCATCTGCATCATGACCTCAATAATCTCCTCCTGCGTTAACCCGACATGCAGCGCGGCAGCAATGTGAACCTTCAACTGCGGTGCGGCGTTGCCCAGTGCGGTTAAGGCGGCGACGGTGGCGATTTCCCGACTGCGTAAATCCAGTCCGGGGCGGGAATAAATGTCGCCAAAAGGAAACTCAATCAGATAGCGAGCGAAGTCGGGAGCGATGTCCTTCAGGCTCTCGACGACGGCATCGCCGCCTTTGCCATCAACCTGCTGTAGCATGTTCTGACCGGTGATAAAGCGTTCTGAATGCATAGTGTCTTCCTCATCTGTTAGTGATGACGTGAGGATAGGGTGGGTGGAATGATTTGGATAATACCGTTTCCGTGATACCTTTTCGGTATGACAACACCGCTTCTGCACTCTCTGGATATTCGCCTGCTGCGTTACTTTGCCGTGGTGGCGGAAGAGAACAACATGAGCCGGGCAGCCCTGCGACTGTTTATGTCGCAACCGCCGCTTAGCCGCCATATACGCCAGCTTGAAGAACGTCTGGGGGTGACGCTGTTTGTCCGTCATACCAAAGGGTTGACGCTGACGAATGAGGGGCTGCGCGTGCTGGAGATCGTGCGTCCGCTGCTGGAACAGCAGGATAAAACCTATGCGGCCCTGAATCAGCTTGCGCCAGACGGCGTGCAGTCGTTGCGTCTGGGGCTGACGACGGCATTTGAGCAGGGCGTTTTCGCCGCGCTGGAAACGCAACTGAATACCCGGGTTGATACCCTGCGTCTTGTGCGCCAGGGCTCGCCCGATCTCATACGTCAGGTGCGACGCGGAAAACTGGATGCTGCCGTGGTGGCGTTGCCGCTGGAGACCGCCGGACTGACCATCACGCCGCTCGACTGGCGTGAGCCGCTCATCGCAGCGCTACCTGCCATTTGGTCAGAGGCTGGCAGTGACACCCTCTCCCTGAAAGCACTTAATCACCGGCCGCTGTTCTGGTTTAGCCGGGAACGAAATCCGGCCTTCTTTGACGCTACGCGGGCACGCTTTCAGCGTGTGGGTTACGCTCCTGCCTGTCTTGAAGAGCCGCTGGAGCATGACGTTCTGCTGGCGCGAATAGCCCATGGCGATGGTCTGAGCTTATTCCCTGCTTCCTTTGCCGCTATTCAGCGTCAGGGCGTGGTTTTTCGACCACTGAGCGAGGGTGAACTCAGCATTCAGGCGGGGCTGGCGATGTTGCCGGAGAACGCTGCCCGCTTACAATGGCTGAAAAGCATGATGCTGTCCGCTGGTATAGCCCACTAACGTGAATTTTTTTCATCTTCCCTGACTTTTCCTCACCATCAACGATGATTTTTCAGTTGACGTCATCGTGCTTTTCCGTCATTTTTACATCTGGACGTCTAAACGGATAGATGTTCACAACACAACATATAATGACAAGCGATTGATGAGGTAAGGTATGAGCTTTTTTCACGCCAACCAGCGGGAAGCCCTGAATCAGAGCCTGGCGGAAGTCCAGGGTCAGATTAACGTTTCGTTCGAGTTTTTCCCGCCGCGCACCAGTGAAATGGAGCAAACCCTGTGGAATTCCATTGATCGCCTGAGCAGCCTGAAGCCGAAGTTTGTTTCGGTAACCTACGGCGCCAACTCTGGCGAACGCGATCGCACGCACAGCATCATCAAAGGGATTAAAGATCGCACCGGTCTGGAAGCCGCACCGCACCTGACCTGTATTGATGCGACCCGCGATGAACTGCGTACTATTGCACAGGACTACTGGAACAACGGAATCCGCCACATCGTTGCGCTGCGCGGCGATTTGCCGGCAGGCAGCGGTAAGCCCGATATGTATGCTGCCGACCTGGTGAGCCTGCTGAAAGAGGTGGCCGACTTTGATATCTCCGTCGCCGCTTACCCGGAAGTGCATCCGGAAGCGAAAAGCGCGCAGGCGGATCTGCTCAACCTGAAACGTAAAGTGGATGCCGGGGCGAACCGCGCCATTACCCAATTTTTCTTTGACGTCGAAAGCTACCTGCGCTTTCGTGACCGCTGCGTCTCTGCGGGTATCGACGTGGAAATCATTCCTGGCATTCTGCCGGTCTCGAACTTTAAGCAGGCGAAGAAGTTTGCCGATATGACCAATGTGCGCATTCCGGCGTGGATGTCACAGATGTTTAATGGCCTCGATGACGATGCGGAAACCCGTAAGCTGGTGGGAGCAAATATCGCCATGGACATGGTGAAAATTTTAAGCCGGGAAGGCGTAAAAGACTTTCATTTCTATACACTTAACCGCGCTGAAATGAGTTATGCCATTTGCCACACCCTGGGTGTCAGACCCGGTATCTAAATGCCTCGGCCCTCCCCGGAGGGCTTTATTACACCTCATTTTGATCTACATCTCTGTAACTAAAAATATAAAAGGTATCGGCTATCGAATCTGTGGATTTTTTCGACTATATCTTATCTCTGTAGGTGTATATCGTAATGTAAACACTGTAAAGGGAGCATATAGATGAGCACGCCAGACGATATCCATAACCCGACGTCCGCCGGAAAATGTCCTTTTCATCAGGGCGGCCATGACCAGAGCGCTGGAGCAGGAACAACCAGCCGTGACTGGTGGCCTAACCAGCTCCGCGTCGACTTGTTAAACCAACATTCCAATCGCTCAAACCCGCTGGGTGAAGATTTCGATTACCGCAAAGAATTCAGCAAATTAGATTATTCCGCGCTGAAAGGCGATCTCAGAGCGCTTCTCACCGAATCTCAACCGTGGTGGCCTGCTGACTGGGGAACGTATGCCGGTCTGTTTATCCGCATGGCCTGGCACGGGGCTGGTACCTATCGTTCCGTTGACGGACGCGGCGGCGCAGGTCGCGGACAGCAGCGTTTTGCTCCCCTGAACTCCTGGCCGGATAACGTGAGTCTGGACAAGGCGCGTCGTCTGCTGTGGCCAATCAAGCAAAAATACGGACAAAAAATTTCCTGGGCCGACCTGTTTATTCTGGCGGGTAACGTTGCGCTGGAAAACTCCGGCTTCCGTACCTTTGGTTTCGGTGCGGGTCGTGAGGACGTCTGGGAACCGGATCTGGATGTAAACTGGGGCGATGAGAAAACGTGGCTTGCCCACCGTGACCCGGAAGAACTGGCTAAACGTCCTTTAGCCGCCACCGAGATGGGGCTGATCTATGTTAACCCGGAAGGTCCTAACGCCAGCGGTGAACCGCTTTCGGCGGCTTCAGCGATTCGTGCAACCTTTGGCAACATGGGGATGAACGACGAAGAGACCGTTGCGTTGATTGCCGGCGGTCACACATTAGGGAAAACCCACGGCGCAGGCCCGGCGACGCACGTCGGCCCGGACCCGGAAGTGGCACCGATCGAAAACCAGGGTTTAGGCTGGAAAAGTGATTTTGGTAGCGGTGTGGGCGCGGATGCGATTACATCCGGACTGGAAGTGGTCTGGACGCAAACCCCAACCCAGTGGAGCAACTACTTCTTCGAGAACCTGTTCAAATATGAGTGGGTACAGACGCGCAGTCCGGCTGGCGCCATCCAGTTTGAAGCAGTCGATGCGCCAGAAATCATTCCTGATCCGTTCGACCCGTCGAAAAAACGTAAGCCGACGATGCTGGTCACCGACCTGACGCTGCGTTTTGATCCGGAATTCGAAAAAATTTCCCGCCGTTTCCTGAACGATCCGCAGGCGTTTAACGAAGCCTTCGCCCGTGCGTGGTTCAAACTGACCCACCGTGATATGGGGCCGAAAGCGCGTTACATCGGACCGGAAGTGCCAAAAGAAGATCTGATTTGGCAGGACCCGCTGCCGCAACCCACCTTCAATCCAACGGAAGAAGATATCTTGAGCCTGAAGTCTGCCATTGCGGATTCCGGTCTCTCTGTCGGTGAACTGGTGTCCGTTGCGTGGGCGTCTGCGTCGACCTTCCGCGGGGGGGATAAACGTGGCGGGGCGAACGGTGCGCGTCTGGCATTAGCGCCGCAGCGCGGCTGGGATGTCAATGCGATTGCTACGCGTGCGCTGCCGGTTCTGGAGAAAATCCAGCGTGATTCCGCTAAAGCGTCGCTGGCCGATATCATTGTTCTTGCCGGTGTCGTGGGGGTTGAAAAAGCCGCCAGCGCTGCAGGTGTCAGCATTCATGTGCCGTTTACGCCTGGTCGTGTGGATGCGCGTCAGGATCAGACAGATATTGAGATGTTTGAGCTCCTCAAACCGATCGCTGATGGGTTCCGTAACTATCGCGGTGAACCTGGCGTGGCAACAACAGAGTCTCTGCTGATCGATAAAGCGCAGCAGTTGACTCTGACCGCACCAGAAATGACCGTGCTGGTGGGTGGTCTGCGCGTGCTTGGCGCGAACTACGACGGCAGTAAACATGGTGTCTTTACCGATCGTCCGGGTGTACTCAGCAATGACTTTTTCGTCAACCTGCTGGATATGCGTCACGAATGGAAACCGGTTGATGAGTCAAACGAACAGTTTGAAGGTCGCGATCGTCAGACAGGTGAAGTGAAATACACCGCTTCTCGTGCGGACCTGGTTTTTGGCTCTCATGCGGTGCTGCGTGCTCTGGCGGAAGTGTATGCCGGTAGCGATGCGCACGTGAAGTTCGTGAAGGACTTTGTTGCGGCATGGGTGAAAGTGATGAACCTGGACCGTTTCGACCTGCAGTAAGCCCACCCCTGATGTAATCTGACCCCACTTCAGCGACGGCTTGCAGTCGCTGAAGTGTATTTGTAGGGGTATAGTGTCCGCAGGAAACGTTAATCTACTGGATCTATCATGTCTGTCTCAGGAAAGGGCAATCCACTGGCAATCGGTGGACTTATCTTGCTTACCCTTATCTGGAGCTATAGCTGGATTTTTATGAAGCAGGTCACGAGCTATATCGGCGCGTTCGACTTCACTGCATTACGCTGTATCTTCGGAGCCTTAATATTATTCCTCGTCCTCCTTTTGCGCGGCCGTGGCCTGCACCCGACGCCGTTTCGGTTTACGCTGGCGATTGCGCTGTTGCAGACCTGCGGGATGATTGGCTTCGGTCAGTGGGCGCTGGTCAGCGGCGGGGCGGGGAAAGTCGCTATCCTGACCTATACCATGCCGTTTTGGGTCGTTATTCTGGCGGCGCTGTTTCTGGGGGAGCGACTGCGACGCCTGCAATACGCCGCAATTGCCATTGCCGCAATAGGGTTACTGCTGGTGCTGCAACCGTGGCAACTGAATTTATCAACGTTGAAGAGCGCTCTGCTGGCGATTCTCTCCGGAGTCAGCTGGGGAGCGAGCGCCATTGTCGCTAAACGTCTTTATACCCGCCATCCACGCGTCGATTTGCTGTCGTTAACGGCCTGGCAGATGTTGTATGCCGCGCTGGTGATGAGTGCGGTGGCCTGGCTGGTGCCGCAGCGGGAAGTTGACTGGCAGCCGGTGGTCCTCTGGGCGCTGGGATATAGCGCGATTCTGGCGACGGCGCTGGCCTGGAGTTTGTGGCTGTTTGTCCTGAAGAATTTGCCTGCCAGTATCGCCAGCTTAAGCACCCTGGCGGTGCCGGTCTGTAGCGTGCTGTTTTCCTGGTGGCTGCTTGGTGAAAACCCCGGTCCCGTTGAGGGTGGGGGAATTGTGCTGATCGTTATGGCGCTGGCAATTGTCAGCCGGAAAAAGCGTGAGGTGCAGGTGGTCGAACAGGCCTGATGAGATAAGAAACACTCCCGGCGAGGCCGGGAGTGTAGAGCGTGTTATTCCCACTCTTGCAGATAGCGCTGACCGTACTGGTCGGCAACCAACAGTGCGGCATAAACCTGATCCGGCGTAGCGCCGCCAGGCATGTTGTGAATGGTTTCGCCTTTCGCGCAGGAGGCTTCTGCCACAATACGCATCTTCGCCGGGATATCCTGTTTGATATCCAGTTGCGCCAGCGTAATCGGCAGACCGACGGAATGGCACAGTGCGGCAACGGTCTCAATCTCTTCAACCGGCGCGTTTTCCAGAATCAGCTGCGTCAGCGTACCGAAGGCCACTTTTTCACCGTGATAATAGTGATGCGCATCCGGGATCGCCGTCAGACCGTTGTGAACCGCGTGCGCGGCAGCCAGACCGCCGCTTTCAAAGCCGACGCCGCTCAGATAGGTGTTGGCCTCAATCACGCGCTCAAGCGCCGGGGTCACGACATGCTGCTCGGCGGCGAGCATTGCTTTTTCACCCTCTTCGAGCAGCGTGTTGTAGCACAGTTCAGCCAGCGCCAGCGCCGCCTGAGTGCATTTGCCGCCCGCCATGGTGATCGCGCCGCTGCGTGAACACGCGCGTGCTTCAAACCACGTGGCCAGCGCATCACCAATCCCTGCGGCTAACAGACGCGCCGGGGCGCCGGCAACGATTTTGGTGTCGACGATAACCATATGCGGGTTGTGCGGTAGCAGCAGATAACGGTCAAATTCACCAGCATCGGTGTAGATAACGGAAAGTGCGCTGCAGGGCGCATCGGTTGAGGCGATGGTCGGGGCGATCGCCACAGGCAGGTTCATAAAGTGGGCAAGGGCTTTGGCGGTATCCAGCGTTTTACCGCCGCCGATGCCGAGCACCGCGCTACACTGCGCATTTTCCGCCACGCTGCGCAAACGGTCGATCTCGTTTTGCGAGCATTCACCGCCAAACGGCGCGACTTCCAGCGCCAGTCCTGCGTTTTTAAAGCTTTTTTCCAGTTCGCCCTGAGCGAAACCGAGAACAAATTTGTCGCCAACAACCAGCCAACGTTCAGCCAACGGCTTGAGGTATTCGCCAAGACGAGTGATGACATCTGCACCCTGGATGTACTTACCAGGGGATTGAATAATGCGATCCATACCTTATTTCCCTCACAGGTTGATGTTACCGAATGCGTTTTTCCAGTCTTGCTCAAACTTCTCAACAGCTGACTCTACCGCAGGGGTATCGAGCATTTGTTGCGCTACATCTAAAGGAAGGGTGATTGCTTCACAGCCCACCAGCAGACAGTCCAGCGCCTGGCGCGGGGTCTTGAAACTGGCGGCCAGCACTTTGCTTTTCGGGGCATGACGTTCCAGTAGCGTCTGTAATTCCTGAACGGTGCGAATACCGTCTCCGCCCTGGGCATCTACGCGGTTGACGTAAGGCGCGACATATTTTGCCCCCGCCAGCGCGGCAAGTAGTCCCTGAGAGGCGCTGTACACGGCGGTTCCCAGGGTGACTATGCCCTCTTTTTTCAACTGCTTGATGGCGACCAGTCCTTCAGAGGTTACCGGGATTTTCACCACAATTCCCGGAACGGCATTGTTCAGACGTTTAGCTTCGTTCACCATTCCCTGCGCATCGCGACTCATGGTCTGGGCAAACAGAACGCCGTTTTCGCCAATCACCTTTTGCAGACGCGGCAGAACATCCCAGATGGATTCTTTGCTTGCCGCGATAATACTCGGGTTGGTCGTCACCCCGGCGATAGGGAAGATGCGGGCCAGACGTTCGACTTCCGCCACATTGGCGCTATCCAGATACAGTTCCATTTTGCTTCCTCTTAAAGTTCAAGCTCATGTTGCAGCAGGCTGGCAATCGCGTCGGCAGACGCGGCATTCACCAGCGCATTGCGAAATTCTTCGTGCATAATGCGACGGGCCAGGCGTGAGAAAATACGCATGTGCTGGTCCCCCGCCGCGTGTTTGTTGAGCGTTAGCATGATGATGAACTGCGCCTCGTCATCTCCCCAGCGGACAGGCGCTTTCAGGCGTGCCACGCTGATAGTGGACTGCTCAATGTGTTCAGATTTGCTGTGCGGAATGGCGAAGCTGAAGCCCAGCCCGGTAGAGAATACTGCCTCACGAGCCCACAGATCGGCTTCCAGTTTGCGGGGGTAGCGGCAGCGGCTGGCGAGCAGCAGATTGTCGGTCATTCCTTTGATCACCTCTTCTTTGCTGCGCCAGTCACTGTCGAGGGTGATGCACTGGGCGGTGACCAGTGGGGCATCCTGCTGTGACATGCGGAACTGCGCCAGCAGATGCTCCACTTCCAGCGACGTGCGACAGGCCATCGCCTGATTCAGCAATTGTCGGCAGGCGCGACTGTCGAGTTGCGCCATTCGCGCTTTAGCGGCAGGAATGGCGGGGGCGCTCATGCTGATTTCATCCAGCCCCAACCCGACCAGCAATGGCAGAACGGAACCTTTTGCCCCGAGCTCGCCACACAGGCCGATCCATTTCCCCTGACGGTGCACCGCCTGCACCGCGAAATCCAGCGCGCGCAGAAAGGCCGGGTTCAGGCTGTTGTAGTGGCGGGTCACTTTGGCGTTATCGCGGTCAACGGCCAACAGGTATTGCGTCAGGTCATTGCTGCCAATACTAAAGAAATCAATCTCTTCACAGCACTGGTCGATGATGAACATCACTGACGGGACTTCCAGCATAATGCCGAGCGGGATCTTCTCATCAAATGGGATCTGTTCATTGCGAAGCTGCTGTTTGGCTTCCGCCAGTTTCTCTTTCACCCACAGGATCTCTTCCATTGAGGAGATCATCGGGATCATAATTTTCAGGCTTCCGTGCGCCGATGCGCGCAGGATCGACCGGAGCTGAGTGGTAAACAGCGCGGCGTACTCTTCATAGATACGCACGGCGCGATAGCCGAGGAACGGGTTGGCTTCAGCAGGAATATTCAGATAATCAACGGGCTTATCGCCGCCGATATCCATCGTACGCACAATAATGCTGCGCCCCTGTGTGGATTCCAGCGCCTGGCAAAAAATGTTGTACAGCTCGTTCTCGTCCGGAGCGCTGAGCCGATCCATATACAGCATTTCGGTGCGGAACAGGCCAACCGCCTCCGCGCCGTTGCCAAATGCCGCCTGCGCTTCCACGGAGTGAGCAATGTTAGCGGCAACTTCCATACGAATGCCGTCGACCGTGCGCGCTTCCTGGGTCAGCCAGACGCGCTGTTGCTCGCGCAGCGCCTCGTGTACACGGGCTTCCTGCTGATAGTAGCGGCTGACCGGTTCATCAGGCGCGACCACCACCGCTCCTGCATTGCCATCGATATAAACTTCTTGCTGCAGCCACGGGGTTAAAGCGTCAATCGCGACACCGACCAGAGTGGGGATGTTGAATGAACGAGCAAGAATCACCGTGTGCGAAGTGGTGCCGCCGCTTTTCAAAAGCAGTCCTTTGAGGAACGTTTTGTCCAGTTCCAGGAACTGGCTGGGCGTCAACTCATCCGCCATACAGATGGTGGGTTGGGTCAGCTTTCCCGGTGCCGGAAAGCGCTTTTCGCCGTAGATGTGTTGCAGCAACTGGAAACAGACGTCGCGAATGTCCAGCGCGCGTTCCTGCAAATAGCGACTGCTGGAACGGGCAAACTCATCGCAGAAATGGTTGGCGCTGTCGACAATCGCCTGCGCGCAGCTTAAGCCGCGAGAAACGCCTGCCAGCAAATGCTGACGTAAGGAGGTATCGCCCGCCAGCGAACGGTGGGCTTCCAGAATCGCACTGGTGGCGCCGTCGCTGTCGAGCAAACGAAACGCAATGTTTTTTACCAGCAGCGTTAAGCCGCGATCCAGCGCCGACTGCTCGCTTTCCACATCGCCTGCCACAGGGAGTTCGCCGAGCGCGTTGAGATCCAGCGAAGAGAGAAGCGTCAGGATACCGCCCGCGCTACCACTGCAAACGCTACGGGCGCGGAAAAGCTGCGGGTTCAGGTGAGTCAGTGAAGCCGGTAGTGGTTCTAATTCGCTGTTACTGGCTTCTGCCAGCGGGGCATCGCAGTGGGGGAACTCGTCGCGCAGCCACAGGCTCAGGCGCTGATGGGCATCGGATTCATCTGCTCCTGTAATGAGCAACTGGCAGGGGTCGCCAGCCAGCGTATCCGTGCCAATCAACGCCAGTGCGCTCTTGGCGTTGCCCTTACGATCGGTTCGCAGGTTGTGCCACTCAATGTGTGAAGTAAAGGTGTTACACAGGGTCTCAACATGGCTTGCCGGGCGCGCATGGACGCCATTGGGCAGCTCACAGGTAAATTCCACAATCAGGGCCATTGCCTTTCTCCCATAACGGTTTTCTGCCTACAGCATAAAAGGCCTTGCTTGTTCGCTGCCATGTGACAATTCTGCCAAAAACTGGACAAATGTAATGTAAGGCGAAAAGTGGGAGACAGTTCACAAGTCCTCCCGGTATCCGTGAATTCTCTTATCCTTCAACTTATGAAGCGGATCGCATTTTTGTACTGACATTACAAAAATCCAGTAAATGGCCTTTTTATCCACTGTCTGCGACCTTGCGGATTGCCTATTGTTTGCCACAACAACGTTATGGATATGGGCAAACACCTGCCCGGGAGCGACTTATGAATGAGTTGGTACACATCCTGAAAAATACCCGTCAGCATCTGATGACGGGGGTGTCGCATATGATCCCCTTTGTGGTTGCGGGCGGCATCTTACTGGCAGTCTCCGTCATGCTGTATGGGAAAGGGGCGGTGCCTGATGCCGCGACCGATCCGAATCTCAAAAAGCTGTTTGATATCGGCGTGGCCGGGCTGACCCTGATGGTGCCTTTCCTTGCGGCGTACATTGGTTATTCCATTGCGGAACGCTCCGCGCTGGCACCATGCGCGATTGGTGCCTGGGTAGGCAACAGCTTCGGCGCCGGGTTCTTCGGGGCGCTGATTGCCGGGATTATCGGCGGCATTGTGGTGTATTACCTGAAAAAAATTCCGGTCCATAAGGTATTGCGTTCTGTCATGCCCATCTTCGTGATTCCTGTCATCGGGACCTTTATTACGGCGGGCATCATGATGTGGGGACTGGGCGAACCCGTTGGCGCGCTGACCGCCAGTCTGACCCAGTGGCTGCAAGGCATGCAGCAGGGCAGCATCGTGATGTTAGCCGTGATTATGGGGCTGATGCTGGCCTTTGACATGGGCGGCCCGATCAACAAAGTGGCCTACGCCTTCATGCTGATTTGTGTAGCGCAGGGGGTTTACACCGTCGTGGCCATTGCGGCGGTCGGGATCTGCGTGCCGCCGCTGGGCTTAGGACTGGCGACGCTGGTGGGGCGTAAAAATTTCTCTTCTGAAGAGCGCGAAGCCGGTAAAGCGGCGCTGGTGATGGGATGTGTGGGCGTTACCGAAGGGGCGATTCCTTTCGCTGCCGCTGACCCGCTGCGCGTCATTCCTTCCATCATGCTGGGTTCGGCCTGTGGTGCGGCCACGGCGGCATTGTTCGGCGCTCAGTGTTACGCAGGCTGGGGTGGACTGATTGTTCTGCCGGTGGTTGAAGGTAAGTTGGGTTATGTCGCCGCGGTGGCGGTAGGTGCGGTGGTGACGGCTATCTGTGTGAACGTGCTGAAAAGCCTGGCGCGCAAGAATGTCTCTCAGACCGACGAGAAAGAAGACGATCTGGATTTAGATTTTGAAATTAATTAAGTGAGGAGTGGCGTCATGACGAAAATTATTGCAGTAACCGCATGTCCTTCAGGTGTTGCACATACCTATATGGCCGCTGAAGCGCTGGAAAGTGCAGCCAAAGCGAAAGGCTGGGAAGTGAAAGTGGAGACGCAGGGCTCCATTGGTCTGGAAAATGAACTGACACCCGCTGATGTGGCACAGGCTGATATCGTCATTCTGACCAAGGATATCGGGATTAAATTTGAGGAGCGTTTTGCTGGTAAGACTATCGTCCGTGTCAACATCAGCGATGCGGTAAAACGCGCCGACGCGATTATGAACAAGATTGGCGCGCATCTGGCGCAAACCGCATAAGTTTTTTGTGTTCCGGATGGCGGCGCTGCCTTATCCGGCCTACGAATTTGTAGGCCTGATAAGCGTAGCGCCATCAGGCATTCATGCCCACAGGAGTTCCTCATGACCCACCGCATCCACCGCTTAAAAGCGGCACTCTTTCAGAACAGCAGGGAAATTTCGCTTGAGCGTGCAATGCTGTATACCGCCAGTCATCAACAGACGGAAGGGGAGCCGGTCATTTTACGTCGGGCTAAAGCGACCGCGTATATCCTCGAGCATGTCGAGATTTCGATTCGTGATGAGGAACTGATTGCCGGCAACCGTACCGTTAAACCGCGTGCGGGCATCATGTCGCCGGAGATGGACCCGTACTGGCTGCTCAACGAGTTGGATCAGTTCCCGACTCGTCCCCAGGACCGTTTCGACATCAGCGAAGACGATAAACGCCTCTATCGTGATGTGCTGTTCCCTTACTGGGAAAAACGGTCGATGAAGGATTTCATCAACGGTCAGATGACGGATGAGGTTAAGGCCGCCGTCAGTACCCAGATTTTTAGCATCAACCAGACGGATAAGGGACAGGGGCATATCATCATTGATTATCCGCGCCTGCTGAATCACGGGCTGGGTGAACTGGTGATGGAGATGCGCGCGCACTGCGAGCAGGCGCCGCATAACGCCTTTTATCAGGCGGCACTGCTGCTGCTGGAAGCGTCGCAGCGCCACATTCTGCGTTATGCCGTACTGGCGGAAGAGATGGCTGAACGCTGCCCTGACGTCACTCGTCGCCAGGAGTTGCTGACTATCGCTGCCAACTCGCGGCATAACGTGCAGCATAAGCCGCACACCTTCTGGCAGGCGTGCCAGTTGTTCTGGTACATGAACATCATTTTGCAGTACGAGTCCAACGCTAGTTCGCTGTCGCTGGGGCGTTTCGATCAGTACATGCTGCCGTTTTATCAGGCGTCGCTGGCGCAGGGAGATGATCCCGCATTCCTGAAAGAACTGCTGGAATCGCTGTGGGTGAAATGCAACGACATTGTGCTCCTGCGTTCGACCAGCAGCGCACGTTATTTCGCTGGCTTCCCGACCGGCTATACCGCGCTACTTGGTGGCCTGACGGAGAATGGCCGCAGTGCGGTAAACGTGCTTTCATTCCTCTGTCTCGATGCCTATCAGAGTGTGCAGTTACCCCAGCCGAATCTGGGCGTTCGCACCAACACGCTGATTGATACGCCGTTTCTGATGAAGACTGCCGAGACTATCCGCCTGGGTACCGGTATTCCACAGATCTTTAATGATGAAGTGGTGATCCCGGCATTCCTCAACCGGGGCGTCTCGCTGGATGATGCGCGTGATTACGCCGTGGTAGGGTGCGTGGAGTTGTCGATTCCGGGCAGAACCTATGGTCTGCATGATATCGCTATGTTCAATCTGTTGAAGGTCATGGAAATTAGCCTGTACGAGAATGAAGGTAATGGTGAGCTGACCTGGGACGGTCTGCTGGCACATATTCGCGCCAAAATCAGCCACTACATCACGCTGATGGTTGAAGGCAGTAATATTTGCGACATCGGTCATCGCGACTGGGCGCCAGTGCCGTTGCTCTCCTCGTTTATCAGTGATTGTCTGGAGAAGGGATGTGACATCACCGACGGCGGCGCGCGCTATAATTTCTCGGGTGTGCAGGGTATTGGCATCGCCAACCTCAGCGATTCTCTGCATGCGCTGAATGGACTGGTGTTTGAGCAGCAGCGCCTCCGTTTTGACGAACTTCTTGCGGTGTTAAAGGCTAACTTTGCCACGCCGGAAGGGGAAAAGATCCGCGCCAGGTTGATCAACCGCTTCCATAAATACGGTAATGACATTGATGAGGTGGACAACATCAGCGCCGAACTGCTGCGTTATTACTGCAAAGAGGTGGAGAAGTATCAGAATCCGCGTGGCGGGCAGTTTACGCCGGGTTCTTATACCGTGTCCGCACACGTGCCGTTGGGGGCGGTGGTAGGGGCGACACCGGACGGGCGTTTTTCCGGAGAGCAACTGGCGGATGGCGGCCTTTCGCCGATGCTTGGACAGGATATGCAGGGACCGACGGCGGTGCTGAAATCGGTCAGTAAGCTGGATAACACGCTGTTGTCCAACGGGACGTTGCTGAACGTGAAGTTCACGCCCGCCACGCTGGAAGGAGAGGCAGGATTACGCAAACTGTGCGATTTCTTGCGCGCCTTTACCCAGCTCAAATTGCAGCATATTCAGTTTAACGTGGTGAATGCCGAAACGCTGCGGGAAGCGCAGCTGCGACCCCAGGATTTCGCCGGGCTGGTGGTACGCGTGGCAGGGTATAGCGCCTTCTTTGTCGAGCTGTCGAAGGAGATTCAGGATGACATCATTCGCCGCACCGCGCATCAGTTGTGAGGTTGTGGAGTCGTGCGACGAGGAGGTCGCACGCATCTTCAATATTCAACGGTATTCGCTGAATGACGGTCAGGGGATCCGCACGGTGGTCTTTTTTAAAGGCTGCCCGCACACCTGCCCGTGGTGCGCCAATCCGGAATCGATCTCGCCACGAATTGAAACGGTGCGACGGGAAAGCAAATGCCTGCACTGTACGCCGTGTCTGCGTGATGCCGACGAGTGTCCTTCCGGGGCGTTTGAGCGTATTGGCCGTGATGTCACCCTGGATGAGCTGGAACGCGAGGTGATGAAAGATGACGTTTTCTTTCGCACTTCTGGCGGCGGGGTGACGCTGTCGGGCGGAGAGGTGTTGATGCAGGCGGCTTTCGCTACGCGATTCTTACAGCGTCTGCGGCGCTGGGGTGTGCATTGTGCAATTGAAACGGCAGGCGATGCCCCCGCCCGTCGGCTGCTTCCGCTGGCGAAAGCGTGTGATGAAGTGCTGTTCGATTTAAAGATCATGGAGCCTGAACGGGCCCGTGAGATTGTGGCGATGAATATGCCACGCGTCGTGGCTAATTTGCGGATGCTGGTGGCGGAGGGCGTTAACGTGATCCCCCGTTTGCCGCTGATCCCCGGTTACACGCTCACACATGAGAATATGCAGCGCGCGCTGACGTTGCTGTTATCGCTTGGTATAAAGCAATTGCACCTGCTACCGTTTCATCTCTATGGAGAACCGAAATATCGGTTGCTCGGGCAGCAGTGGGGGATGAAGGACGTCCCTGCGCCAGCGGAACAGATTATTGCCCAAATGCGTGAGATGGCGGAGAACGCGGGCTTTCAGGTCACAACAGGAGGGTAATATGTCCGTGTCAACAGGACGATTTCTGGTCGCGGTGACGGCCTGCGTAAGCGGTGTGGCCCATACCTACATGGCGGCTGAACGGCTGGAGAAGTTATGCCAGCAGGAAAAATGGACCATTAAGATTGAAACGCAGGGGGCGCTTGGTACGGAAAATCGCTTAACCGAAGAGGATATCCGTCGGGCGGATGCCGTGCTGCTGATTACCGATATCGAACTGGCGGGGGCGGAACGTTTCACTCAATGCCGTTATGTCCAGTCCGGCATTAACGCCTTTCTGCGCGAACCGCAGCGTGTCATGAGCGCGGTGCGTAAGTTGCTTTCCGCTCCGCAATATACCCATCTTATTCTGGACTGACCTGCTTTTCCGTTAGCTGGCTGTGATACTGACGACGATATTCTGACGGCGAGCGTTCGGTGTTTTTACGAAACAGGCGGCAAAAGTAGTTACTGTCCACAAATCCGCAGGTGTGCGCGACTTCTTTCACTTTTAAGTCGTAGCCTTTCAACAAGGTCTTTGCGTGTTCCAGTCGCGTATGGTTCAGGTATTCGTTAAAGCCAACCGCCCCCGTTTTTTGAAACAGATGCGAGAGATAGTTCGGCGAAATATAGAACGCCTGCGCCACCGATTCCCGGGTGAGCGGTGAGGCGTAGCGCTCGTCAATGTAGTCTCGGATAGCCTCAAACAGCGCCTGGCTGCGGGAGGCGGTTTGAATCTGGCTGCCGAGCAGGTCGCGACAGTGGCTGAGCAGACTGGCGACAATCAACCGCGCCGTTTGCTGCTCCTGCGGCTGCATTTGCATTTCATTGAGCGTCTGCAACAGAAAGGAACCGATACGCGGGCCACGGCGCGCCACGTGCTGTTTGACCAGATTCTGGTATGTTTCCCCGTCCCATTGCACCACGCTGAATCCGAGCTGTTGTTTGCCGAACAGGATACTGAGCGTAATGACCGGCACCTGCCACTGCGGAAGATTCCAGCCACCTGCTGGCACATAGAGCACATCGTATGGGGTGAGCGTGTCGGTGAGGCTGGCGTCGGTCAGTTCACCTTCCAGCACGATTTCCAGACGGGGAAAATCGACCTGATACGCCAGCGCCGGGATGGGGGTAAGCGTACTGGCAAAGAAAATCTGGCGCAGCGGCGCGGGGCCATGAATCAGGCGGGATAGAAGATGGCTGACGTCTTGATACATGATGATCCCTTGCGTTGCTCAGACAAGGAAACAGTAACTGCCAGGGCGAAAAAAGGCCACCCTAAAAAGCGTGGCCTGCTGAATGACTTACTGATTTCCGACCTGATCGCCATACGGCAGAGTGTCGTAATCAATCAGCGCATTTTTCTTGTACGGGTTACCAATCCAGCGCGTGGTTTCTTTGAACTGCGGGCTGGTGATGGAGCGCGTCGGATCGAAACCGTCGTAGGTCAGCCCGGCTAAGTCGGACCAGGTGTGGATCAGTTCCGAACTGCTGTACTTACGATTCACATCTTGTGATAAATCACGCGGATGCGCGGCCTGCCATTTCTCGGACGTCCACAACAAGAACGGCACGGTATACATGTGACGCGTCGGGTTGTCCTCGTTACGACCCTGCGTTTTATGCGGCGGGGTGTCATACACCTCTTCGCCATGGTCGGAGAAATAGAGCAGGAAGCCGTTCGGATCGGTCGCTTTATAATCCTTAATCAGGCTCGCGACGACTTTGTCGTTATACAGGTTGGCGTTGTCGTAATCGTTATACGATTCCAGCTCTTCTGCGCTCAGACCTGGCGGGACATGATCGGTACTACCGTCGAACTTGCCCTGGTCTTCCGGGTAACGGAATTTGTACTTAATGTGCGTGCCCAGCAAATGCACGATGATGAACTTTTTCGGTGCCGGATCAGCCATGATTTTCTTAAATGGCGTCAGCACGTTAGTGTCATATTCGCGCGCGCTTTGCGTACGCTGCTGGTTCATATAGAACTGCTCGTCGGTCTGCTTCGAGAAAACCGTCAGCATGGTGTTACGGGCGGTCATCGTCTGCTGGTTTGTGATCCAGTAGGTCTTATACCCCGCCTGTTTCATCATGTTCATCAGCGACGGTTTCGTCAGATACAGGTCCGGGTTCTTCTCGTTCGCGAAGGTCAGCGCCTGTTGCAAGATTTCGATCGTGTAAGGGCGTGAGGTCACGACGTTGTTAAACACGGTCAGATTCGGATCCGACTGATGCAATGCGTCCAGTTCCGGCGTGGTTTCACGCGGATAACCGTACAGACTCATGCGGCCACGTTGGGTGGATTCGCCAATCACCAGCACCAGCGTGCGCGGCGCGTCGCCGGAATTGTCTTTAAAATTGCTCAGCGGAGGCAGAGCGTGGTTCTGACTTAACAGGTTGTTAAGTGAGGTCAACTGGCGCTGATACTGGTAGTAACCAATGACAAACTGCCATGGCGCCGCTGGTTCCATACGTGAGGAGAGGCCGCTTAGCGTTTTTTCATACGGCGAGTTGCCAAACGCAGAACGAACCACAAACGGGTTCAGGATCAGCCCATACAGCAGCGCAAAAGAGACGAGCCAACGCCAACGTCCGGGAATATAGACGGGGCGCAGTCGTGTCCAGAGAAATACGGCGACGACGGTATAGGCCAGCGCAATGGCGATAATCTTCAGGCTGAAGTATTGGCTCAGGTATTCGCTGGCTTCGTTGGCGTTAGTCTCAAACATCACGAACAAGACGCTTTGCGAAAACTCTTGCCCGTAGATGACGTAATAGCAGAGCGTGGCCAGCGACGTCGCCCATAACACGATCCCCACCACCGCAGCAATAATGCGGGTCCGACTCGGGAACAGGAAAATTGGGATCAGCCAAAGGGAGCTGTAAAGCAACGAGTCACGCAGTCCGTTGGTACCGCTGAAACCCGTAATTAAAATAATGGCCTGTAATAAAGAGGAGAAAAACCAAAAATAGAGAAGCGCCCAGCCAAGGGCTTTCCAGCTAAATGATGGCGTAGACTGGAGGGTTGTGGATTGCATATTGTCAGCCTGTCTTTAAACGTGGTGCCAAACGTAGCGACTAAACCTTAAGAGAATCTGAAGCACCGGTGCAAAGGCACACGTTGCTCTGAAAAATCTCACGGTGGAAAAAACAGACAGAAATATAGTGAATGTGCGGAGGTTATGACAGAACTATTTCAACCCCCTCGCGCGCAATAGCACGAGAGGGGGGGAGGGGGAAAATTAGCCGGTATTACGCATACCTGCCGCCACGCCGGCAATGGTGACCATCAGCGCTTGTTCAACGCGAGGATCGGGCTCTTTGCCCTGTTGTTCCGTCAGTCGCGAGCGGTGTAACAGCTCGGCCTGCAGAACGTTCAGCGGGTCGGTGTAGATATTCCGTAACTGGATAGACTCGGCAATCCACGGGAGATCGGCCATCAGATGTGAATCGTTGGCAATCGCCAGCACCACTTTGATGTCTTCTTCCAGCAGTTCGCGCAGCTCCTTGCCCAGCGGCCACAGCGCTTTCGCGACCAGGCGCTGATCGTAATATTCCGCCAGCCACAGATCCGCTTTCGAGAACACCATTTCCAGCATGCCGAGACGGGTGGAGAAGAACGGCCAGTCGCGGCACATCGCTTCCAGTTCGCTCTGCTTACCATCTTCCACCACTTTTTGCAGCGCGGTGCCGGCACCGAGCCAGGCTGGCAACATCAGGCGGTTCTGCGTCCAGGCGAAAATCCACGGAATAGCGCGCAGAGATTCCACACCACCGGTCGGGCGACGTTTCGCTGGACGCGAACCGAGCGGCAGTTTGCCCAGTTCCTGTTCCGGCGTTGCGGAGCGGAAGTACGGGACAAAGTCTTTGTTTTCACGCACGTAGCCACGGTACACGTCACAGGAGATGACTGAAAGTTCGTCCATGATATGACGCCAGGCGTCTTTCGGCTCTGGCGGCGGCAGCAGGTTCGCTTCCAGAATGGCGCTGGTGTATAGCGACAGGCTGCTGACGGTGACTTCCGGCAGACCGTATTTGAAACGGATCATCTCGCCCTGTTCGGTCACGCGCAGACCGCCTTTCAGGCTGCCCGGTGGTTGTGAAAGCAGGGCGGCATGGGCCGGTGCGCCCCCGCGACCGATAGAACCACCGCGACCATGGAACAGCGTCAGTTCGATACCGGCTTTCTCGCAAGTTTTGATCAACGCATCCTGCGCCTGATATTGCGCCCAGGAGGCGGCCATTACGCCGGCATCTTTTGCCGAGTCGGAATAACCAATCATCACCATCTGCTTGCCCTGAATCAGACCGCGATACCAGTCGATGTTCAGCAGTTGGGTCATGACGTCGTCGGCATTGTTCAGGTCGTCAAGGGTCTCGAACAGCGGGGCCACCGGCATGGCAAAGCCAATTCCGGCTTCTTTCAATAGCAGATGCACGGCCAGCACGTCAGATGGCGTTTTTGCCATTGAGATGACGTAGGCAGCAATCGACCCTTTCGGCGCTTCGGCGATGACTTTACAGGTGTCGAGCACTTCACGAGTGTCATTACTCGGCTCCCAGTTGCGCGGTAGCAGCGGGCGTTTGGAGTTCAGCTCACGGATCAGGAAGGCCTGTTTGTCCGCTTCTGACCAGCTTTCGTAATCACCAATGCCGAGGTAACGGGTCAGTTCACCCAGCGCTTCGGTGTGGCGGGTGCTTTCCTGGCGGATATCAATACGCACCAGCGGGACGCCAAAACATTTCACACGACGCAGAGTGTCGAGCAGTTCACCGTTGGCGATAATGCCCATGCCGCAGGCTTGCAGTGACCGGTAGCAGGCGTACAGCGGTTCCCATAGCTGTTCGTTTTGCGTCAGCAGACCTGCCGGTTTCGGCAGCTTCTCGCCTTTCAGACGCGCTTCCAGCCAGGCCTGGGTTGCCATCAGGCGCGAGCGCAGGTTTTTCATCAGATAGCGGTAAGGCTCCGAAGCGCCTTCTTCACCGACCATCGCTAACAGTTCCGGCGTGGCATCGACCATCGACAGCTCGGAAACCAGAACCTGAATATCTTTCAGGAACAGGTCGGTTGCTTTCCAGCGGCTCAGCAGCAGAACGTGGCGGGTGATATCTGCGGTTACATTCGGGTTGCCGTCACGGTCGCCGCCCATCCATGAGGTGAAACGGACCGGAACGAAATCAACGGGTAACTGGTAGCCCAGATTATCTTCCAGCTGTTCGTTCAGCTCGCGTAAATAGTTCGGTACGCCCTGCCACAGGCTGTTCTCGACCACCGCGAAGCCCCATTTGGCTTCATCAACCGGGCTTGGGCGCAGCTTACGAATTTCATCGGTGTGCCAGGACTGTGCAATCAACTGACGCAGACGGCGCATCAGCTGGTGGCGTTCGTATTCAACGATATCTTTGTTATCGAGCTGCTTCAGACAGGCGTTGATTTCGCCCATTTTGTGGATCAGTGTGCGACGGGTAATTTCCGTCGGATGTGCGGTCAGCACCAGCTCAAGAGACAACGACTCTACCGCTTTTTTGATGATGGCGTCGTTCAGCTCTGGCTGGTTTTTCAGTTTACGCAGGGTGCGGGCAATCACTTCCGGGTTGCTGGCGCCTTCGCCTTTTGGCGAACTGCTGTGATATTGCTCGGCGGTGTTGGCCAGGTTCAGGAACTGGCTAAACGCGCGTGCGACCGGCAGCAACTCGTCATTCGACAAATTCTGTAACGTGGTGAGCAACTCCTGGCGATTTGCTTCATTGCCAGCGCGTGAGGATTTAGACAGCTTTCGGATTGTTTCTACGCGATCAAGAATGTTCTCTCCCAGCGCATCCTTGATGGTTTCTCCCAGCACTTTGCCGAGCATACTGACATTACTACGCAACGCGGAATATTGTTCGTTCATATTTACCCAGACACCCCATCTTTAATCTATGAGTCCTGTATCTTTCACGCCACAGCGGCGTTGGCTGCGCTCGTCCACCCAGGTCACTTACTTATGTAAGCGCCCTGGAATGGGCTTGTTTGCCGCCTTGCTGTGACACGAAATCTTTCGGACTTTGTTTAGTAGTCGTCTTTTATAAAGCCACGTAAAACCCGTGGCGTCAATTGCGGCGAAATCGGTTCAGCAAACGAATAAATGCGGGTAATTTACGAAATTTAATTCACATCCAGCCAGATAAGAAATGCTTATCGGAATGTGAAAATGCATTGCCGGATGGCGCTGCGCATATCCGGCCTACCATCGGAGGTAGGCCGGGAAAGCGGGTAGTTCGATCAGTGCCAGCAGAAGTGGTGCACGACCTGGGTGATTAACTCACGGGTGGGCTTAATAAAACGCGTCTCGAGATATTCGTCAGGCTGGTGCGCCTGATTGATTGAACCCGGTCCCAACACCAGCGTTGGGCACAGGGTCTGAATAAACGGCGCTTCGGTGCAGTAGTTCACGACATCGGTTTTTTCGCCCAGCAGTTTCTCCACTACCTCGACAAGCTGATGGTCCGGCGGACACTCGTAACCAGGGATCGGCGGATGGAGTTCGGCAACGGTCAGACGACCCGGCCAGCGTTCGCTCACTGGTGCCAGGGCTTCCGTCAGCAAACCATCCAGATCGCCCAGCGTCATGCCCGGCAGCGGGCGGATATCCATATGCAATTCACAGCAGGCACAAATTCGGTTCGACGCATCGCCACCGTGCAGACTACCCAGGTTCAGGGTGGGATATGGTACGGTGAACGCGTCGTAGTGATAACGCGCTTTCAGAGTATCGCGCAGTTGCATAATGCGACCAATCGCGTCGTGCATCAGTTCGATGGCGTTCACGCCGCGTGCCGGATCGCTGGAGTGACCGGACTGGCCCATCACCCGTACCGCCGTCGAGATATGACCTTTGTGAGCGCGAATCGGCTGTAGCGACGTGGGCTCACCGATGATCGCGCAATCAGGACGAATCGACGCGTTTTCCGAGAAGTAACGCGCCCCCGCCATACTGGTCTCTTCATCTGCCGTCGCCAGGATGTAGAGCGGTTTTTTCAGTTGTGTCACATCAACGTCGCGAAGCGCGTCGAGAATAAATGCGAAGAAGCCCTTCATATCTGCGGTACCCAGACCGTAGAGCTTATTGTCATGCTCGGTAAGGGTGAAGGGATCGCGCGTCCAGCGCCCATCGTCAAACGGTACGGTGTCGGTATGACCCGTGAGCAGTAAGCCGCCTGCTCCTTGTCCGGTGCTGGCCAGCAGATTGAATTTATTGCGGGTTCCCGGGACCGGTTGAATCTCAACGTTGAAACCGAGATCGCTGAACCAACCCGCCAGCAGATTGATTAAAGACTCATTGCTCTGATCCAGTGCTTCTTCGGTAGCGCTGATGGACGGCGTGGCAATCAGCGCGCGGTAGATCTCGATAAATGGCGGTAAGTTCATTTTCATTGTTGACACACCTTAGGTCGTGATAGTATCAATATTCATGCAATAAATGTGCATAAAAATACATTAACGTTGAGCATAAAGGAACCTGATGTTGAATACGCTGATTGTAGGCGCTAGCGGTTATGCGGGCGCAGAGCTTGTAAGCTACGTGAATCGCCACCCTCATATGACCATAACCGCTTTGACCGTCTCAGCGCAAAGCAATGATGCGGGAAAGTTAATTTCTGATTTGCATCCACAGCTTAAAGGCATCGTCGATCTGCCGTTGCAGCCGATGTCCGATATCAGCGAGTTTACCGATGGTGTGGATGTGGTGTTTTTAGCCACCGCCCACGAAGTCAGCCATGACCTGGCGCCGCAATTTCTGGCTGCCGGTTGCGTGGTCTTCGACCTTTCCGGTGCCTTCCGCGTGAACGATGCCGGCTTCTATGAAAAATACTATGGCTTCACCCATCAGTATCCCAACCTGCTTGAGCAGGCGGTCTACGGTCTGGCGGAGTGGAGCGCCGACAAACTGAAAGAGGCGAATCTGATTGCGGTGCCGGGGTGTTATCCCACGGCGGCGCAACTTTCTTTGAAACCCCTGATTGATGCCGGACTGCTGGATTTGACGCAATGGCCGGTGATCAACGCGACCAGCGGGGTGAGCGGAGCGGGACGTAAAGCGGCATTGTCTAACAGCTTCTGCGAAGTGAGCCTGCAACCGTATGGCGTGTTTACCCATCGTCATCAGCCGGAGATCGCCACCCATCTGGGAACGGACGTGATTTTCACCCCGCATCTGGGCAATTTCCCGCGCGGGATCCTGGAAACGATCACTTGTCGACTGCAGCCGGGCGTGACCGCTGCGCAGGTCGCGCAGGTATTACAGCAGGCGTATGCGGATAAACCGCTGGTGCGTCTGTATGACAAAGGCGTTCCGGCGCTGAAGAATGTCGTTGGGCTGCCGTTCTGCGATATCGGTTTTGCCGTGCAGGGTGAACATGTGATCGTGGTGGCAACCGAAGATAATTTGTTGAAAGGCGCCGCCGCACAGGCAGTGCAGTGTGCCAATATCCGTTTCGGCTTTGCTGAAACGCAGTCTCTTATTTAAGGGTGCAATGATGAGTCCATTAATTATCAAGCTGGGTGGCGTATTACTGGATAGCGAAGAGGCGCTGGAGCGTCTTTTTACTGCGCTGGTGAACTATCGCGAGTCGCATCAGCGTCCGCTGGTCATTGTCCATGGCGGCGGTTGTGTCGTTGATGAGTTGATGAAAGGGCTCAACCTGCCGGTGAAAAAGAAAAACGGCCTGCGTGTGACGCCTGCTGACCAGATCGACATCATCACCGGTGCGCTGGCGGGAACGGCGAACAAAACGCTGCTGGCCTGGGCGAAGAAACACCACATCGCCTCCGTAGGCCTGTATCTTGGCGATGGCGATAGCGTAAAAGTGACCCAGCTCGACGAAGAGCTTGGCCATGTTGGACTGGCGCAGCCGGGTTCACCTACGCTGATTAACACGCTGCTGGAAAATGGTTTTCTGCCAGTCGTCAGCTCGATTGGGGTGACGGAAGAAGGGCAGTTGATGAACGTGAACGCGGACCAGGCGGCGACAGCGCTGGCGGCGACGCTGGGCGCGGATCTGATCCTGCTTTCCGACGTGAGTGGTATTCTCGACGGTAAAGGTCAGCGCATTGCTGAAATGACCGCCGCGAAAGCGGAACAGCTGATCGACCAGGGTATTATTACCGATGGCATGATTGTGAAGGTCAATGCCGCGCTGGATGCTGCACGCACGCTGGGTCGTCCGGTGGATATCGCCTCCTGGCGTCATGCCGAGCAACTCCCTGCGCTGTTCAACGGTACGCCGATCGGTACACGTATTCTGGCTTAACTATTAATGTGCCGGATGGCGGCTTCGCCTTATCCGGCCTGCATGGGTTTTGTAGGCCCGGTAAGCGCAGCGCCACCGGGCAAAAATATCAAATTAAGGAAATTCGTTATGGCACTTTGGGGTGGGCGTTTTACTCAGGCAGCAGATCAGCGGTTCAAACAGTTCAACGATTCGTTGCGCTTTGATTACCGCCTGGCGGAGCAGGATATTGTTGGCTCTGTGGCCTGGTCCAAAGCGTTGGTTACCGTTGGCGTGTTGACCGCTGACGAACAACTTCTGCTCGAAGAGGCGTTGAACGTACTGCTGGAAGAGGTTCGCGCTAATCCGCAACAGATCCTCGAAAGTGATGCCGAAGATATTCACAGCTGGGTGGAAGGCAAACTGATCGACAAAGTCGGTCAGTTAGGTAAAAAGCTGCATACCGGGCGTAGCCGTAATGATCAGGTTGCTACCGATTTGAAACTGTGGTGCAAAGTGACGGTGACCGAACTGCTTACCGCCAATCGTCAGTTGCAGAGCGCACTGGTCGAGACGGCGGAAAATAACCAGGATGCGGTGATGCCGGGGTATACCCACCTGCAACGTGCGCAGCCGGTGACGTTTGCGCACTGGTGCCTGGCGTATGTCGAAATGCTGGCGCGTGATGAAAGCCGTCTGCAGGACGCGTTAAAGCGTCTGGACGTTAGCCCATTAGGCTGTGGCGCGCTGGCCGGGACCGCCTATGAAATCGATCGTGAACAGCTGGCGGGCTGGCTGGGATTTGCATCGGCCACGCGTAACAGCCTGGACAGCGTATCGGATCGTGACCACGTGCTGGAACTGCTGTCCGACGCCTCTATCGGTATGGTGCACCTGTCGCGTTTTGCCGAAGATCTGATTTTCTTTAACACCGGTGAAGCGGGCTTTGTTGAGCTTTCCGATCGCGTGACCTCCGGTTCTTCATTGATGCCGCAGAAGAAAAACCCGGACGCGCTGGAGTTGATTCGCGGTAAATGTGGCCGTGTGCAGGGCGCATTGACGGGCATGATGATGACGCTGAAAGGACTTCCACTGGCCTACAACAAAGATATGCAGGAAGACAAAGAAGGCTTGTTCGACGCGCTCGACACCTGGCTGGACTGCCTGCATATGGCTGCGCTGGTGCTGGACGGCATTCAGGTGAAACGTCCGCGTTGCCAGGAAGCGGCGCAGCAGGGGTACGCTAATGCTACCGAACTGGCGGATTATCTGGTCGCGAAAGGCGTGCCGTTCCGTGAAGCGCACCACATCGTCGGTGAAACGGTTGTTGAGGCGATTCGTCAGGGGAAACCGCTGGAAGACCTGCCGCTCGCCGATCTGCAGAAATTCAGTAGCGTCATCGGCGATGACGTATACCCGATCCTCTCTCTGCAGTCGTGTCTGGACAAACGTGCCGCGAAGGGCGGGGTGTCTCCGCAGCAGATCGCACAAGCGATCAGCTACGCGAAGGCGCGTCTGGCATAACGGGTATTCTGGCTTATCTGGCCTGGCGAGATGCCAGGCTTTTTTATGCCATCACGCGAAGATTACTGTCCGTAATAAGCATTCGCGCCGTGTTTTCTTAGGAAATGTTTATCCAGCAGCGTGGGTTGCATGGCGGGAATTTGAGGCTGTAACTGCTGAGTAAACAAATTCATATAAGCGATTTCTTCCAGTACCACGGCGTTATGCACGGCGTTAGCAGGATCAGAACCCCAGGCGAAAGGCCCATGGCTGTTGACCAGTACCGCCGGGATCTGTTCCGGTGAGAGCCCGCGCTGCGCAAAGGTTTCGATAATCACGCTGCCAGTTTCATATTCATAGCGGCCATTAATTTCGTCGTCATGCATCGGGCGCGTGCAAGGAATGGTTCCGTAAAAATAATCCGCATGCGTGGTGCCTAAAGCCATTAAGTCTTTTCCGGCTTGCGACCAGATAGTGGCGTGTCGGGAATGCGTATGTACGATGCCGCCAATCGTCGGGAAAGCACGATAGAGCGCTAAATGCGTGTCGGTATCTGATGATGGCTTTTTATTTCCCTCAATAACGTTGCCGCTTTGTACATCCACCACCACCATATCTTCCAGACCCATATGGTTATATTCCACTCCGGAAGGTTTGATGACCATAATACCTTTTTCACGATCGATGCCGCTGACGTTACCCCAGGTAAACGTTACCAGTTTATGCGCAGGCAGGGATAAATTCGCCTCGAGAACGTGTTGTTTTAACGTATTCATTGTTGACTCCAGAATATAGGAAGCATGTTATTTAACAGCATTAATGACTTAACGATGGATAACATAAAATATGTGCCGCGTTTTTATTTAAATTACGCCGAATAAATAGGATGTAAAACGTAGTCAGGCGCGTCATGGCAAGAAAAAGTCATACTCGGTCACATTCGGGCATATTTGGTCAATCCTAAGATGACCATTTATGTTTGTTTGAGTGTTTTCAGGTTACGGCAGGCGTGCAAAACAAGCGTATTTTGTGAGTTTTATCACCTTACATGTTGACTGATTGCTGTTATTTCATTGTTTATTGTGATGAGTATCGTTCAATTGTTCGCGGGCTTTTTCAATGGAATATTTCTTGAAATTAATCACTTTAATTCCGGGTGGAAACGTTAATTATAAGACCATGTAAAATGATACTTAGCGGATCCCTATTATGCTGCAGGCAGAACGTTACAAAATGATTTGTGCCCATGTGCAAAAACAAGGGGCGGTGCGGGTAACGGAGCTGTCGCAATTATGTCAGGTATCACCGGAAACCATTCGCCGGGATCTGAGAGTATTAGAACGTAACAAACGATTGACCCGCAGCTTTGGCGGCGCGGTTTCTCTGGATGCGCCAGAGGCGACGGCAGCGGCGATAGAGGGGACGGCATGGCAGGCGAGCAGCGTGGACCGCGCCGAATCATTTCGCAAGCGTACCGAGGAACATCCTGATATCAAAACTAAAATCGCCAAGGCAGCGTTACAGTTTATTCATTCCGGCGATTGCATTCTGATGGACAACAGCAGTACCTGCTGGTTTCTGGCCCGGCAAATTCCGGACATTGATATTACCGTGGTGACCAATTCGCTACGCATTATCCAGGCGCTGGCCTGTCGGGATAAAGTGCGCATTATCGGTATTGGTGGTGAGTATTCTGAACGCCACGATGATTTCCATGGACCCGTTGCCGAGAGTGCTATTCGAAATTTTCAAATTAATAGTTTTTTCTTTTCCTGTCAGGGAGTAAATCTGGAAAATGGCATACGTGATGGCAGTGAAATAAATGCCAGATTAAAGCAGGTTATGTTACAGGTTTCCGGGCAAAAGATCCTTCTGGTGGATTCCAGTAAATTTGAACAATACGCCTTCAGTAAAATATGTATGCTGGATGAAATCGATATTATGGTAACTAATAGCTGTATTGATCAACGTTATCGTGCGCAATACCCACAGCTAAATGTGGTGGAAGTCGATAAGTAGTATGTGTTAGCCGTTATCTGAATAATCATGACACCTGTCTGGTTATTCTGCCAATGCCAGAGGAAAGTCGAAATAAATAAAAAGTCAGGCCAATTTTTATTGGGTATTCCTGGCGTCTGAAGCTATTTCTTAAGGAAATTACGATGAAAAAATTACTCTTACCCTGCCTGATTACTGTTGCATTGTCATCAACCGCCGCGTGGGCTGAACAATCCACTGCGCCGCAAAAAGCCAACAAGCCTTTTACCATGGGCGTGGTTGTGAAAGTCGGCGGGATTCCCTGGTTCAACGTGATGGAACAAGGGATTAAAGAAGAGGGCAAGGTGCTCGGCGTTAATGCCTGGCAGGTTGGCCCAACGACGGCAGACCCGGCCGAGCAGGTGCGGGCCATTGAAGATTTAATCGCTAAGAAAGTCGATGTGATTGGCGTGGTGCCGAACGACGCGAAAGTGCTGGAGCCGGTACTTAAACGTGCCCAGGAAGCCGGTATCAAAGTGATTACCCATGAATCACCGGATCAGGCTAATGCTGACTGGGATTTTGAGCTGCTGAACACCCAAACCATGGGCGCCAATCATATGAAAGATATGGCGAAGTGCATGGGTGAAGAAGGCAAATACGCCATGTTTGTCGGCAGCCTGACGGTACCGCTGGTGAATGACTGGGCCAATGCCGCGATTGCTTATCAAAAAGAACACTACCCGAAAATGACCCTGGTGGAAGATCGCTTTGGCGTGGCGGAATCGGTGGACGATTCCATGCGCACTGCGAATGACCTGATGTCCAAATACAAAGATCTCAAAGGCATTATGTCGTTCGGTTCTCAGGGCCCGATTGGCGCAGGCCGCGCGATTGATAAGCGTAAGAAAAACGATGCGATTTGCGTGTTCGGCACCTTCACTCCGGGTCAGGGCATTAAATTGCTGGAGAAAGGCGCGATTGACGGCGGCTACATTTCTAACCCGATGATCGCCGGTAAAGTTTTCGTTCAGGTCGCCACGGCGATGATGAACGGCGAACCGATTAAAGACGGCGTCAAAATCGGCGATATGGGCGAAATCAAAGTCCAGAACAACACCATCCTGAGCGATAACCCCGAAAAGCTTGATGTTGAAAATACCCGGCGTTTAGTGAAGTTAGGTTTGTAATTTCTGGTCGCATCACCGGGCCGCCAACCGGCCCGGAAATCCTTTGGTCGTTTTCAGGAACAGCATGATGCCGCATATTGCAGAACGAAATGCCGGTGAACCGTTGGTGACGTTTAAGTCGCTAAGCAAAAGTTTTGGCGGTCATCGGGCATTAAAGAATATTGATCTCACGTTAAATAAAGGCGAAGTCCACTGTCTGGCCGGAGCGAACGGCTGTGGTAAAAGCACGCTGATAAAAACCTTGTGCGGTGTGTATATCCCGGATGCCGGTAGCGAAATTATTATTGATGATAAATCCTGGTCCAGACTCTCGCCGGATAAAGCCCGTGAGTTAGGCATTCAGGTTATTTATCAGGATCTGTCGTTATTCCCGAACCTCACGGTCGCGGAAAATATCGCCTTTGAAGAAAATCTCAAGGGCTATTTTGGCTGGCACCGCAAAGCCCGTCTGAAAGCGCTGGCGCTAAAAATTATCCACGAATTACATTTCTCCCTCGATCCGGACGCGCAGGTTCAGCATTTACCGATTGCCCAGCGCCAGCAGGTGGCGATTTGCCGCGCGCTGGTGGCCGATGCCCGGCTGGTGATTATGGATGAGCCTACGGCGTCGCTGACGCGTACTGAAGTTAACCAACTACTGCGCACGGTCAATTATCTGCGCGATAAAAATATCACCGTGGTGTTTGTCAGCCATCGTCTGGATGAAGTGAAAGAGATTTCCGACCGTATTACTGTGATCCGCGATGGCGAAATCATTGGCACCTGGGCGGCGAATTTACTAACCCCGTCGCGTATTACCGAACTGATGACCGGCAGAACGATTGTCCATCAGAAAAAGCTGCCGAACAGCGTGGAAGGAAAAGTGGTGCTGGAACTGAATAAGCTCAGTCGGAAAGGGCAGTTCGAGGATATTTCACTGAAGCTTCACCAGGGTGAAGTGCTGGGACTGTGCGGATTGTTAGGCTCAGGGCGAACAGAGCTGGCGTTAAGTCTTTTTGGCATTACCCATCCGGATAGCGGAGAGATTTATCTGGAAGGGAAAAAAGTCATCATCAAAGACAATACGCAGGCCGTGAAACTGGGCATTGCCTATGTCTCTGAAGACCGCCTGACGCTGGGCGCGGTGCTCCCGCAGTCGGTCAGCGACAATATGGTGCTTTCGATCCTTAACCGGTTAAAAACGCCGTGGCATGTTATTGACGAAAAACGGCAGGCTACCCTCGTTCAGGAGTGGATCCAGGATCTGGATATTAAAGTCGCCAATCCCGATAACCCGCTCTCGACGCTGTCCGGCGGCAACCAACAAAAAGTGGTGTTGGCAAAATGGATTTTAACCCGCCCCAAAGTCTTGATCCTCGATGCGCCGACCGTCGGCGTCGATATTGGCGCGAAAGACAGTATTTATCAGCTTATCCACCGCCTTTCCGGCGTCGGTATTTCCGTGCTGCTGATTACCGATGAAGCGCCAGAGGCGTATTACAACTGCGATCGTATTTTCCATATGCAGCGCGGGAAAATTATTAACGAGCTGTTGCCTGCGGACTATACCGAGCAGCAGCTGGCGGAGGTGATTAATGGCTAATGTATTGTCGCTCCGGTTTCCACGGTCGGTGGAAGGCTGGCTGGGCTGGGTCATCGTCCTGATGCTGGCGTTTTTTTCGCTGATGAGTAATGAGTTCCTGTCAATCCAGAACCTGCTCGATCTCACCGAAAGCTACGCGGTGACGGGGATATTCGCCCTCGGCTTGTTTGTGGTGCTGGTTACCGGGGGGATTGATATTTCCTTCGCCGCCGTGGCGTCGGTGGTTCAGTACGTGGTGGCGTCCCTGTTGCTCAGCGGCACCATGACCAGCCCGCTGCTGTGCCTGGGGTTTGCTATCGCGCTGGGTGTGATATTTGGCCTGATCAACGCGATCCTGATTTATTACCTCAATGTGGTTTCCATCATCATCACCATCAGTATGCAGTCGCTGTTGTTCGGCATGCTGATGTGGCTGACCAACGGCCACAGCATCTATGACCTGCCGGACTGGTGGATCACCCAGCGATCGCTGTTTAGTTTTGGTTTTGAAGGAGAAACCTACCAGGTCGGACTGCCGCTGGTGGTGATGTTGGCGATGGCCTGTTTCACCTGGATGCTGATGAATAAAACCCATATTGGCCGCCAGCTGTATGCGGTGGGCGGCAGTACCGAGTCGGCACGACGTATCGGTATCCGGGTATCGCTGATTTATCTGTTTGCCTACGGGTATCTTGGCGCCGCCGCCGCCATTGGCGGAATGCTACAGGCCTACCGCATGAGTGAAGTGGTGCCTAACGCGCTGGTGGGCGGCGAACTCGATGTGTTGGCTGCCGCCGTGCTGGGCGGAGCCAGTTTGTCCGGCGGGCGCGGTTCGGTGATCGGCACGCTAATGGGGGTCTTTCTGATCGGCATCCTCAAAAACGGTCTTAACCTGATCGGCGTCTCCAGCTACTTCGTGAATATCGTCATCGGCGTGGTGATTGTCTCGGCTATCTGCGTCACCCATTACAAAAAACGTAAAGAAACGGACGTTGGATTCGTCTGACAGGGGGCTTGAAATGAAAAAGCAGGCATTTTTACCGCTTGATAGCACCAGCTCAGGGTTGCTGGCGATCTGTTTCTTCGCCGTGGCGGCGTTCAGTCTGGCGATGCCAGGGCATTTTTTTACCGACAACACTTTTCTGAGTATCGCCTTTCAGCTACCGGAACTGGGGCTACTGACCTTCGCGATGTTTGTCCCGATGCTGAGCGGCGGTCTGAATCTGGCGATTATCGGTACCGCGAATCTGACCAGCCTGTTTATGGCCTGGCTGCTGATCCAGTATGTGCCGGCTGACGCGTCCACCGGTATGCAACTGTGGTGGCTGTTTCTGGCGCTGCTGGGTGCGATGGCGATCGCCATGGTGATCGGCGCACTCACCGGGACCATTATTTCCCGCGTTGGCGCGCACCCGATTCTGGTGACGCTGGGCAGCATGACCATTATCAGCGGCATCGGCGTTTACCTGACTAAAGGCGCGGCGCTAAGCGGTATGCCACCGGTGGTGCGCAGTATCGGGTCGGAAGTGATCTTTGGCATTCCGGTGCCGATGGTGATTTTTATCGTCGCTACCCTGGGCCTGGCGCTATTCCTCGGCAAAACCCGTACCGGGAAAATCATCTATATGTGCGGCAGCAACATCAATGCGACCTGGTTTAGCGGCATTCGCACCCACCGTGTGTTAATGGCGATTTATGCGATTTCCAGTCTGCTGTGTGTGCTGGCCGGGTTGATTATGCTGGCCCGTTTTAACTCCGCCCGTATGGGCTATGGCGATTCTTATCTGCTGCTGACGGTACTGGCGATTGTGCTGGGCGGCACCGATCCCTTCGGCGGCTCAGGCAAAGTCAGCCACGTCTTTTGCGCCTTGCTGGTGCTGCAGGTGATCGCCACCGGCCTGAGCCTGTTAGGCCTCAGCCTGCATTTCAATCTGGCGGTCTGGGGTATCACGCTGATAGCAGCGCTGGCGTTTAAATTCTTTAAGCAAAAATGGCAGGCACAGCGCGCCATGAATCACAGCCGAAAAGCGTTACAACAACTGGCCACTCGTGAGGGAAGATAATGCGTAGCCACCCGTTAGGTATTTATGAAAAGGCGCTACCCGGAAACACCAGTTGGGTAGAAAAACTGGCACTGGCAAAATCCTGCGGTTTTGATTTTGTCGAAATGTCGGTGGATGAGAGCGAAGAGCGGCTGGCACGTCTCGACTGGTCACTGGCAGAGCGTATGGAAATCATCAGCGCGATCCAGAAAACCGGGGTGCGCATTCCAACGATGTGCTTATCCGCCCATCGCCGTTTCCCGTTCGGCAGCCACGATAGCCAGACTCGCCAGCAGGCGCGTGCCATCATGCAAAAAGCACTGCGACTGGCGCAGGATCTAGGGATACGGACCATCCAGCTTGCCGGTTATGACGTTTATTATGAGCCACAGAATGAAGAGACTATCGCCTGGTTCGAAGATGCGATGGCCTGGGCCGCGGAGCAGGCTGCAGCTGCGCAGGTGATGTGTGCCGTGGAAATCATGGATACGCCTTTCATCAATTCCATCAGCAAATGGAAAGTGCTGGATGAAAAAATTAACTCGCCGTGGTTCACCGTTTACCCGGACGTCGGCAACTTAACTGCCTGGGGTAACGAACTGGAGAGCGAACTGGCGAAAGGCATCGACCGTATTGCCGCGATCCATCTCAAAGACACATTCCCGGTGACGCCGGATTCGCCCGGTCAATTCCGCGATGTGCCCTTTGGCGAAGGGTGTGTGGACTTTATCAAGCTGTTCAAAACGCTACGCCGCCTTAACTATCGGGGAACCTTCCTGATTGAGATGTGGACGGAAAAGTCCGCCGAGCCGTTGTTGGAAATTATCCATGCGCGCCAGTGGATAGAGAGCAAGATGCAGGCAGCCGGGTGGTATGACGAACGGCCACTCATGGCAGGTTAAGGAGATAACGATGAGCCATTACTTTATCGGCATTGATTTGGGCGGCACAGTCACCAAAGCGGGGATTTATACCGCCGAAGGTAGAGAAGTCATCGTTGCGGCCCAAACCTTGCCGCTGCTGAGCTCACAGGCGGGGTGTTGTGAGCGCGATATGAACGCGCTCTGGGCCACCACATGTCTCGTGATTCAGCGCGCACTGGCCGAGAGCCATATTGCGGCGGAACAGATCCGCGGGATTGGCTTTTCTGCACACGGTAAAGGACTTTACCTGGTCGATAAATCGGGAAAACCCGTCCGTAATGGCATCGTCTCTTCAGATTCACGGGCGCAACCGCAGGTGGCAAGCTGGAAGGCGCAGGGTGTCGATCGCCAGGCGTACCCGCTCAGTTTGCAACAGCTATGGCCTTCTCATCCGGCAGCGCTGCTGGCCTGGCTGAAACAGCATGAGCCGGAGAACTACGCGCGGACGGGCCACATCCTGATGGCGCACGACTATATTCGTTACTGCCTGACGGATAACCTTGCCTGTGAAGAGACCAATATCTCCGGGAGCCAGTTGTTTAATCAGCAGCGTAATGAGTTCGATCCCGCGCTGTTCGCCCTGTTTGGCATTGAGGAGATGGTGCACTGCACGCCGGGGGTGATAGGTTCTGCCGATCTCGCTGGCTATGTGACCGCCGATGCCGCTACGTTATGCGGGTTGAAGGCAGGTACACCCGTGTTCGGCGGGGTCTTTGACGTGGTTGGCGCAGCCATCACCTCCGGTGTGCATGACAGCTCGCACCTCAGTGCGGTAGCGGGCACCTGGTCTATCGCTACCCGGGTATTCGATCGCATTATTCCGGCGGATTATCCCTATGTGTGGGGTAAATTCAGTGTTCCTGGGCAGTATTTTGCGCATGAAGGCAGCCCCACTTCCGCCAGTAATCTGACCTGGTTTATCAACCATTTTTTCCCGGCGTTGGCAAACGATCACGATACGCTTAACCGGTGGGTGGAGCAGGGGTATCAGAAGCCAGACAGCATTCTGTTTTTCCCGTGGCTGTACGGCTCAAACTATTGCGACTCATTAAGCGGCGGCTTTTTCGGGCTGGCAGGGCATCACGAGGCGTCAGACATGGTTTACGCCATCTATCAGGGCATTGTGTTCTCGCATTTACTGCATCAGGACCGGATGCTGCAACTCAACGGCGCAACCCAGGCGATTCGTTTTACCGGCGGGCCAACGCACTCGCGCATCTGGATGCAGATGTTTTGCGATGCCAGCAATCTGCCGCTTGAAATTGTCGATGTCGAGCAGTCCGGGTGCCGGGCGGCGGCGATGTGTGCGGCCGTTGGCGTGGGGGATTATGCAGGATTCGCACAGGCGATTAACGCCACTCTGCCGTCGGTGATCAGACTTGAGCCGAATGTCGTAAAGCACAACATACTGCGTAGCCGGTTTGCGCAATTCAAACGCGTTGCGGATGCATTGAGTGCAATATAACGCTGATTAACTTCATTCCGGCCAGGCACGATGCCTGGCTTTTTTACGCAAAAAAAATGCGGACCACGGGGTCCGCAAAAGTTCACGTTGGCTTTCGTTATTTGGGTAGAGAGAGACTCTCTGAACGGGCAGTGGCTTCAAGGGTTAAACGAGACTGCTCCGTTTCTGTGATGGATTATCAGACAGAAAGCTTGATAGGGATAATCGTTCGTTGCTATGCTACCTATCGCCATGAACTATCGTGGCGATGGAGGATGAATAATGAATATTCGTGATCTTGAATACCTGGTGGCATTAGCCGAACATCGCCACTTCCGGCGCGCGGCGGACTCCTGTCACGTTAGTCAGCCAACGCTGAGCGGACAAATCCGCAAGCTGGAAGATGAGCTGGGCGTGATGCTGCTGGAGCGTACGAGTCGTAAAGTGCTGTTCACCCAGGCGGGGTTACTGCTGGTGGATCAGGCACGTACCGTGCTGCGTGAGGTCAAAGTGCTCAAGGAGATGGCAAGCCAACAGGGCGAAACCATGTCAGGTCCGCTGCACATTGGTTTGATTCCCACTGTCGGTCCTTACCTGCTGCCGCATATTATCCCGATGCTGCACCAGACTTTCCCGAAGCTGGAAATGTATCTGCATGAAGCGCAGACCCATCAGCTGCTGGCGCAACTGGATAGCGGCAAGCTTGACTGCGTGATCCTGGCGCTGGTGAAAGAGAGCGAGGCCTTTATCGAAGTGCCGTTGTTCGACGAGCCGATGCTGCTGGCGATCTACGAAGATCACCCGTGGGCGAATCGCGAATGCGTGCCGATGTCCGATCTGGCAGGCGAAAAACTGCTGATGCTGGAGGACGGTCACTGTCTGCGCGATCAGGCGATGGGATTCTGCTTTGAAGCCGGTGCTGACGAAGACACCCACTTCCGTGCGACCAGTCTGGAAACGCTGCGTAACATGGTAGCGGCAGGAAGCGGTATTACCCTGCTGCCTGCGCTGGCGGTTCCGCAAGAACGCAAACGTGATGGCGTGGTATATCTGCCCTGCATTAAGCCTGAGCCGCGTCGTACGGTGGGGCTGGTGTATCGTCCAGGATCACCGCTGCGTAGTCGCTATGAGCAACTGGCAGAGGCCATCCGCGGTGCGATGGATGGCCATTTCGACAAGGCGTTAAAAAAGGCGGTTTAAACCATTTAGCGCCGCTACCCGATAGGCTTCCGCCATCGTCGGGTAGTTAAAGGTGGTGTTAACGAAGTACTCAATCGTGTTACCACCACCTTTCTGCTCCATAACCGCCTGACCGATGTGAATAATCTCGGCTGCGCGTTCACCAAAGCAGTGAATCCCCAGAATCTCTTTCGTTTCCCGATGGAACAAAATCTTCAGCGTGCCTACGTTCATGCCGACGATTTGCGCGCGCGCCAGGTGTTTAAACTGAGCGCGGCCCACTTCGTAAGGCACTTTCATCGCCGTCAGTTGCTGTTCGGTTTTGCCCACGGAACTGATCTCCGGGATGGTGTAAATGCCGGTCGGGATATCTTCGATCAGGTGCGCGTTCGCTTCCCCTTTCACCAGCGCCTGGGCGGCAATGCGTCCCTGGTCGTATGCTGCGGACGCCAGGCTCGGGTAACCGATCACATCACCCACCGCGTAAACGTGCGGCAGCGCGGTTTGGTACATGCTGTTAACCTTGAGCTGACCACGGCTGTCGGTTTCCAGACCGATATTCTGTAACGCCAGAGAATCGGTGTTGCCGGTACGACCATTGGCATACAACAGGCAGTCGGCCTTCAGTTTCTTACCGGACTTCAGGTGCATGATCACGCCATCGTCGCAGCCTTCGATTTTCTCATACTCTTCATTGTGGCGAATGACGACGCCGCTGTTCCAGAAGTGGTAAGAGAGGGAGTCGGACATCTCTTGATCGAGGAACGCCAGCAGACGGTCGCGGGTGTTGATGAGATCAACTTTGACCTCCATTCCGCGGAAGATCGACGCATATTCGCAGCCAATCACTCCGGCACCATAAATAATCACATGGCGCGGTTCGTGGTGCAGACTGAGGATCGAATCGCTGTCATAAATGCGCGGGTGCGAGAAATCCACGTCTGCCGGATGATAAGGGCGCGATCCGCAGGCAATGACAAATTTCTCTGCTGTCAGGGTTTCAACCGTACCGTCATGACATTCCAGCGCCAGCGTGTGTTCGTCAACAAAATGGGCGTTACCCTGCAAGATCTCGCAGTGGTTACGCTCATAAAAACCCTGCCGCATCCGTGTTTGCTGATTAATCACGTTGTCGGCATGGTTGAGAATATCGGCGAATGAGGAACGAAGCAGGCGGGAATGATCGCTATAAAGGGGGTTCTGATTGAATTCGATAATACGACTGACTGCGTGGCGGAGCGCTTTTGACGGGATGGTGCCCCAGTGGGTGCAACCGCCGCCAACGTTGTGATAACGCTCGATAACCGCAACACGAGCTCCTTGCTTAACCAGACCCATTGCAGCGCCTTCGCCGCCGGGGCCGGAACCTATAACTATGGCATCGTAATCGTAGGAATGTGGCATGGTAAGGCTTACCTGTTCTTATACATAAAAGCAACAGAATAGTAACATCATTGCCGGGATAACCCAATTATCGTTGTGCTTTTTTGCGAAGCCGAAGCACAAACTGCGCGTAAACAATCATTCACAAAGCTGAACAAACAGATTAACTTTGAACTCTGGTATAGTGCCGGACAAGGCATACGGAAGGATTCAGACATCGTGATGGGCGTTAGAGCGCAGCAAAAAGAAAAAACCCGGCGTTCGCTGGTAGAAGCCGCATTTAGTCAACTGAGCGCGGAGCGTAGCTTCGCCAGTCTCAGTTTGCGTGAAGTCGCACGTGAAGCGGGCATTGCGCCAACCTCCTTTTATCGTCATTTCCGTGATGTTGATGAGCTCGGCCTGACCATGGTTGATGAAAGCGGTCTGATGTTGCGTCAGTTGATGCGCCAGGCTCGTCAGCGTATCGCCAAGGGCGGGAGTGTGATCCGCACCTCGGTCTCCACATTTATGGAGTTCATCGGTAACAACCCCAACGCCTTCCGTTTATTATTGCGTGAACGTTCTGGCACCTCAGCGGCGTTCCGTGCTGCCGTTGCGCGAGAAATTCAGCACTTCATCGCGGAACTTGCGGACTATCTGGAAATCGAAAACCATATGCCGCGTGCGTTTACTGAAGCGCAAGCCGAAGCGATGGTGACGATTGTCTTCAGTGCAGGCGCCGAAGCGCTGGACGTGGGCGCGGAACAGCGTCGGCAGTTAGAAGAGCGACTGGTACTGCAACTGCGCATGATTTCGAAAGGTGCGTATTACTGGTATCGCCGTGAACAAGAGAAGATGCCCCTCATTCCGGGTAACGTGAAGGAAGAGTAATGAAACAGTCAGTTCAGGATAAAGGTACGCTGCTGCTGGCGCTGGTCGCTGGCTTGTCAATCAATGGCACATTCGCGGCGCTGTTTAGCTCCATCGTGCCGTTTTCTGTATTTCCGATTATCTCGTTGGTGCTGACGGTGTACTGTCTGCATCAACGTTATTTGAATCGCACCATGCCTGTGGGTTTACCGGGTCTGGCTGCCGCCTGCTTTATTCTCGGCGTTCTGCTTTACAGCACCGTGGTGCGCGCGGAATATCCGGATATCGGTTCCAACTTCTTCCCGGCGGTGCTGTCGGTCATTCTGGTCTTCTGGATCGGCGTGAAAATGCGTAATCGCAAGCAGGAAGTGTCGGAATAAAGAGGAGAGGCCGGATGAGACGCTTTGCGTCATCATCCGGTTATGACACTCACTTCGCCGTCAACAACACCCCACACTCCATATGGTGCGTATACGGAAACTGATCAAACAGCGCCAGACGTGATACGTCATGCGTCTGGCTTAACGTTTCCAGGTTCTTGCACAGCGTCTCCGGATTACAGGAGATGTACAGAATGCGCGGATATGCCTGTACCATTTTCTCCGTTTCGCTGTCCAGGCCGCTGCGGGGCGGATCGACAAAAATCGTTTCGCACTGATAGCTTTTCAGATCGATACCCTGCAAGCGGTTAAATTCGCGCACGCCGTTCATTGCCTGCGTAAACTCTTCCGCCGCCATGCGGATAATCTGCACGTTATCAATCTGATTCGCCGCAATGTTGTATTGCGCGGCGGCAACAGACGGTTTGGCGATTTCGGTGGCCAGCACACGGTCAAAATTGCGTGCCAGCGCTAAAGAAAAGTTGCCGTTACCGCAGTACAGTTCAAGCAGGTCGCCTTTCGAGCCTTTAGTGACATCCAGCGCCCACTCCAGCATCTGAATGTTCATGGCCGCATTTGGCTGCGTAAAGCTGTTCTCAACCTGGCGATAGATCATTTCTTTGCCCGCAACTGGCAAACGTTCATCAATGTAGTCCTGATCCAGCTCGATTTTGGTTTTTGTCGCGCGGCCAATCAGATGCACGTTCAGGTTCTGCGCACGCAGGGCGTCGCGGAGCGCTTCGGCGGCTTCACGCCATTCGTCGTCCAGCTTTTTATGATACAGCAGCGAAACCACTGCCTGATTACTCATGGTGGTGAGGTAATCAATCTGGAACAGTTTATGGCGCAACACGCGGTTGTCGCGCACGCCTGCGATCATCGCGGTCATCAACTGGTTAATCAGTTCACTCGCCGCAGGGAAGCTGTCGACGCGGATTCGGCTTTTGCTCTGTTGGTCAAAAATGATGTGATAGAGGTCATCGCCATCGTGCCAGATGCGGAATTCAGCACGCATACGGTAGTGACTGACCGGCGAACGAAACACTTCCGGGACAAGGTCAGAAAAGGGCGCCATCATACTCTGCAAGCGCACCACTTTTTCGGCGAGCTGCGCGTCATACTGTTCTGTCGGAAGGTGTTCGGGGGTCATGATGTATCCTGAAAAATAAAAGTACGCGGGGATTGTAGGGATTGCTCAACAGATGTCCAGTCATTGATGATCTCTCATATTTAACAAACACGCTGGACAGTAAGATGTTACAAACTGTAGCATCCGTGTGCCGGTCCTGTGAGTTAATAGGGAATCCAGTGTAAATCTGGAGCTGACGCGCAGCGGTAAGGAAAGGTGAGATGAGAGCGTAAGCAGACACTGCCTGTTGGGTGGGAAGTCTTCATCTCTTATATCCGTGGATAACCTTCCAAGCCCGAAGACCTGCCGGCTAACGTCGCAACTGGTTTTCATCATCGCGTACTATCGGTGGGACCTGCGGCATCCTTCTTATATTGTGGATGCTTTACAATGATTAAAAAAACATCGCTGCTGACGGCGCTCTCCGTCACGGCCTTTTCGGGTTGGGCACAGGATGCCACCCCTGACACGCTTGTCGTGACAGCAAACCGTTTTCAACAACCTGTTAATACCGTTCTGGCCCCGACCGATATTGTCACCCGCGAGGATATCGAACGCTGGCAGTCCCGAACCGTTCTGGATGTCATGCGCCGCCTGCCAGGCGTGGATGTCGCCCAGAATGGCGGCATGGGGCAAAGCTCTTCTCTGTTTGTGCGGGGTACCGAAGCGAAACACGTTCTGGTGTTAGTCGATGGTATTCCGGTCGCCCGTCCGGGCATTACGAATAATTCCGATATTGACCAGATCCCGGTGTCGCTGGTGCAGCGCATTGAGTATATCCGTGGCCCGCGCTCAGCGATTTATGGCTCTGGCGCGATTGGCGGCGTAGTGAACATCATCACTATGACGGGTGAGGAACGTTCGCAGATTAATGCTGGCGTGGGGTCAAAAGGTTATCAGCAATATGACGGTACGTATCGTCAGCGTTTTGGCGATACCGTGGTAACCGCGGCCGGGGCTTATCAGACCACCAAAGGCTTCGACGTTCAGCCGCGTTCCAGCTATAGCGGCGACAGCGATCGCGATGGTTATCGCAATAAACTCTTCTGGGGTGGCGTTGAGCACAAATTTAACGATCAATTCGATGGTTACTTTCGTGGCTACGGCTATGCCAGTAATGCCGATTACGACCAGGGGAACTGGGGATATGACGGCGGAAACGACGAGCACCAGAATTACACTCAGTCGTGGGATACGGGGCTGCGCTTCAATTCTGGAATCTACTCGTCACAACTGGTCGCTAACTACCAGCGAATTAAGGACTATAACTACAGCAGCCTAAATGGGCGCTATGCCACAGGTTATAGCCTTGATGATATGGAACAGCGCTACGTCCAGTGGGGCAACAACGTTATTGTCGGGCACGGCGCTGTCAGTGCTGGTGTCGACTGGAAACAAGAAAAGCTGATGTCCTTCGGCGAGTATGGGACAGACAACTATAAGCGTGATAACACGGGCCTCTATCTCACCGGGCAACAGCAGATTGATAGCGTGACGCTGGAAGCGTCGGGCCGTGAAGACCATGACGACCAGTTCGGCTGGCATGGTACCTGGCAAACAGCGGCGGGATGGCAGTTTGTTGATGACTATAAAGTGACGCTTTCCTATGGCACGGGCTTCCTTGCGCCTTCACTGGGGCAACAGTTTGGTGCGGAGCGTTTTGGGATCGCCTCTAACCCAAACCTGAAGCCGGAAGAGTCGAAGCAGTGGGAAGCCGGATTAGAAGGGCTGACCGGCCCGCTTGACTGGCGTCTGTCGACCTATCGCTACAAAATTCAGAACCTGATCGACTACAACAACAATACCTACTTCAACGTCAAATCCGCGACCATCAAAGGCCTGGAATGGACCGGGAACCTGACGACCGGGCCGGTCGATCATCGCTTAACGTTGCAGTATGTTGATCCGCGTGATGATGAAACCGATCAGCCGCTTTATCGTCGCGCTAAACAGCAGGTGAAGTACGAGCTCAGCGGGCAGGTCTACGATCTGGGCTGGGATGTGACCTATCAGTATATTGGCGAGCGTTACGATTACGACTACGACAATTCCCGGAAGGTGAAAATGGGCGGGCTGAGCGTGTGGGACCTCGGACTTTCATATCCAGTCACCTCACATCTCACAGTTCGTGGTAAAATAGCCAACCTGTTCGATAAAGATTACGAGACAGTTTATGGCTACCAAACTGCAGGACGGGAATACACCTTGTCTGGCAGCTACACCTTCTGATCCACGCCCCACCGTGCTGGTATTTGATTCCGGTGTCGGTGGGTTATCGGTCTATGATGAGATTCGGCATCTCCTGCCGGATCTCCACTATATCTATGCTTTCGATAACGTGGCTTTTCCTTATGGGGAGAAGAGTGAGGCGTTTATCGTTGAGCGCGTTGTTGAGATCGTGACGGCGGTACAGCAGCGTTATCCTCTTTCTCTGGCCGTTATCGCCTGTAACACGGCCAGCACGGTCTCTCTTCCTGCCTTGCGTGAGAAGTTCGCTTTCCCGGTTGTGGGCGTGGTACCGGCGATCAAACCGGCGGCGCGTCTGACGGCGAACGGGATTGTCGGCCTTCTGGCAACGCGCGGGACGGTGAAGCGCCCTTATACGCATGAACTGATCGCGCGCTTTGCCAATGAGTGCCAGATAGCCATGCTGGGGTCCGCAGAGCTGGTGGAACTGGCGGAAGCGAAGTTGCACGGCGAGCCCGTGCCGCAGGAAGAACTACAACGGATCCTGCGCCCATGGCTGCGGATGCCGGAGCCGCCTGATACCGTGGTACTTGGCTGCACCCACTTTCCCCTGTTGCAGGAAGAACTCTTACAGGTTCTGCCTGAAGGAACGCGACTGGTCGATTCCGGGGCGGCCATTGCACGACGTACCGCCTGGCTACTGGAACATGAAGCGCCGGATGCGAAATCAGCAGATGCCAACATTGCCTATTGCATGGCGATGACGCCAGAAACTGAGCAATTATTGCCCGTTTTGCAGCGCTATGGCTTTGAATCGCTCGAAAAACTGACGGTTTAACGCTGTTTTGGGTAAATATTACGCACTCGGAAAATTATTTTAAATTTCCCCTTGTCAGCCCGAAATAACTCCCTATAATGCGCCACCACTGACACGGAACAACGGCACACAAGCCGCCGGGTCAGCAGGGTTCTCCGGTGAAAACCAGTGATGAACACCGACAGAGAAAAGCGAAATAAATGCTTGACTCTGAAGCGGGAAAGCGTATTATGCACACCCCGCGCCGCTGAGAAAAAGCGAAGCGGCACTGCTCTTTAACAATTTATCAGACAATCTGTGTGGGCACTCAGAGTGACATGGATTCTTAACGTCGCAAGACGAAAAATGAATACCAAGTCTCAAAGAGTGAACACGTAATTCATTACGACGTTTAATTCTAAGAGCATCAAACTTAAATTGAAGAGTTTGATCATGGCTCAGATTGAACGCTGGCGGCAGGCCTAACACATGCAAGTCGAACGGTAACAGGAAGCAGCTTGCTGCTTTGCTGACGAGTGGCGGACGGGTGAGTAATGTCTGGGAAACTGCCCGATGGAGGGGGATAACTACTGGAAACGGTAGCTAATACCGCATAATGTCGCAAGACCAAAGAGGGGGACCTTCGGGCCTCTTGCCATCGGATGTGCCCAGATGGGATTAGCTTGTTGGTGAGGTAACGGCTCACCAAGGCGACGATCCCTAGCTGGTCTGAGAGGATGACCAGCCACACTGGAACTGAGACACGGTCCAGACTCCTACGGGAGGCAGCAGTGGGGAATATTGCACAATGGGCGCAAGCCTGATGCAGCCATGCCGCGTGTATGAAGAAGGCCTTCGGGTTGTAAAGTACTTTCAGCGGGGAGGAAGGGGTTAAGGTTAATAACCTTAGCCATTGACGTTACCCGCAGAAGAAGCACCGGCTAACTCCGTGCCAGCAGCCGCGGTAATACGGAGGGTGCAAGCGTTAATCGGAATTACTGGGCGTAAAGCGCACGCAGGCGGTCTGTCAAGTCGGATGTGAAATCCCCGGGCTCAACCTGGGAACTGCATTCGAAACTGGCAGGCTTGAGTCTCGTAGAGGGGGGTAGAATTCCAGGTGTAGCGGTGAAATGCGTAGAGATCTGGAGGAATACCGGTGGCGAAGGCGGCCCCCTGGACGAAGACTGACGCTCAGGTGCGAAAGCGTGGGGAGCAAACAGGATTAGATACCCTGGTAGTCCACGCCGTAAACGATGTCTATTTGGAGGTTGTGCCCTTGAGGCGTGGCTTCCGGAGCTAACGCGTTAAATAGACCGCCTGGGGAGTACGGCCGCAAGGTTAAAACTCAAATGAATTGACGGGGGCCCGCACAAGCGGTGGAGCATGTGGTTTAATTCGATGCAACGCGAAGAACCTTACCTGGTCTTGACATCCACAGAACTTGGCAGAGATGCCTTGGTGCCTTCGGGAACTGTGAGACAGGTGCTGCATGGCTGTCGTCAGCTCGTGTTGTGAAATGTTGGGTTAAGTCCCGCAACGAGCGCAACCCTTATCCTTTGTTGCCAGCGGTCCGGCCGGGAACTCAAAGGAGACTGCCAGTGATAAACTGGAGGAAGGTGGGGATGACGTCAAGTCATCATGGCCCTTACGACCAGGGCTACACACGTGCTACAATGGCATATACAAAGAGAAGCGACCTCGCGAGAGCAAGCGGACCTCATAAAGTATGTCGTAGTCCGGATTGGAGTCTGCAACTCGACTCCATGAAGTCGGAATCGCTAGTAATCGTGGATCAGAATGCCACGGTGAATACGTTCCCGGGCCTTGTACACACCGCCCGTCACACCATGGGAGTGGGTTGCAAAAGAAGTAGGTAGCTTAACCTTCGGGAGGGCGCTTACCACTTTGTGATTCATGACTGGGGTGAAGTCGTAACAAGGTAACCGTAGGGGAACCTGCGGTTGGATCACCTCCTTACCTTAAAGAACCTGCCTTTGTAGTGCCCACACAGATTGTCTGATGAAAA
>NZ_LIFT01000014.1:0-97377 GCF_001297795.1 Citrobacter sp. CtB7.12
ATGAATTACGTGTTCACTCTTTGAGACTTGGTATTCATTTTTCGTCTTGCGACGTTAAGAATCCATGTCACTCTGAGTGCCCACACAGATTGTCTGATAAATTGTTAAAGAGCAGTGCCGCTTCGCTTTTTCTCAGCGGCGCGGGGTGTGCATAATACGCTTTCCCGCTTCAGAGTCAAGCATTTATTTCGCTTTTCTCTGTCGGTGTTCATCACTGGTTTTCACCGGAGAACCCTGCTGACCCGGCGGCTTGCGTGCCGTTGTTCCGTGTCAGTGGAGGCGCATTATAGGGAGTTATTTCGGGCTGACAAGGGGAAATTTAAAATAATTTTCCGAGTGCGCATTTTTTATTCTTTGCGTTTATTTAACCACCGAATCGGGGGTTAACTGGGCGATTTCGCGGGCAAAACTCGCCACTTGCTCCCAGTCGGTATAGATAACTTCTTTGCGCGTATCCGTTTCGCCGCCCGACATTTTCATAATGAGTTGAATCATCATGCGATCATACCAGCGATAGCGTGGGTACAGCAGCGCCCCGGCGATAACCGCAGAACGGTCTGGCCGCCACTGTGAGTTCATTAAAAACTTGCGCGCGTAGCTGTTGGTCTGCGGCGTCCGCTTTTCCGGTTTACGCGCCACCAGGTTGACGGAGTAAAACGCGCTTGGCATGTGATTCAGTCGCGTCGCATGTTTCTTCACAAACTCGAGAAATGCAGAATGATAGTGTCCATAACGAATGGATGCGCCAATGACCACACGGTCATAGCGTTCCCAGTCAGGCTCTTCGGTACGATGCAGGTTGACGACATCCGTACAAACGCCAAGCTCTTTGAGTTCTGACGCCAGATAAGCGGCGATTTCCCGGGTCTGTCCATCGCGAGATGAGAAAAGAATCAGTGTTTTCACGTGTTACTCCATTATTCACGCCAGAAGGTCGGGGTAAAAAGTACCAGCAAAGTGAAGACTTCCAGACGACCGAACAGCATATTGGCAATCAGGATCCATTTTGCCACTGGATTCATACTGGCAAAGTTGTCCGCCACGACGCCCAGCCCGGGTCCAAGGTTGTTCAACGTCGCCACCACGGAAGCAAAGGCCGAGAAATCGTCCACACCAGTCGCGATAATCGCCAGCATACTGACAATAAAAACCAGCGCATACGCCGAGAAAAATCCCCAGACCGCTTCAAGAATACGCTCCGGCAGCGCGCGATTCCCCAGTTTGATGCTATAGACCGCATTGGGATGCACCAGGCGCTTTAGCTCGCGGTTCCCCTGTTTGAACAGCAAGAGGATACGGATAACCTTCAGTCCCCCGCCCGTTGACCCTGCACAGCCGCCGATAAACGCAGAACATAGCAGCAATACCGGCAGGAAAAGCGGCCAGCGCGCAATACTGTCGGTGGTAAATCCGGCCGTAGTCGCCATCGACACCACCTGGAAAAAGGCCTGATTGAGCGTCGTCAGTGCGGAGTTATAGATGTTATGGAACCAGAGCACTAATGTGCAGATGACCACCAGCGTCAGTTGGACGCCAATGAACATGCGAAATTCGGGGTCACGCCAGTAAACCTTCAGGCTGCGGCCACTCAGTAACGAGAAGTGCAGACCGTAGTTACAGCCGGAGATTAATAAGAAGATAGCGATGATAGTGTTAATCGTTGGGCTGTCAAAATAACCCACGCTGGCATCATGGGTAGAAAACCCGCCGATCGCGATAGTAGCGAAACTGTGTCCGATGGCGTCAAACGCTGGCATGCCGGCAAACCACAGCGCCAGCGCGCAGGCGACCGTCAGCAGGACGTAGATCAGCCACAGCGTTTTTGCCGTTTCGGCAATACGCGGGCGCATCTTGTTATCTTTCAGCGGCCCTGGCATTTCAGCGCGATAGAGTTGCATCCCACCGACGCCGAGTATCGGCAAGATCGCGACGGCCAGCACAATGATTCCCATCCCACCGAACCATTGCAGCATCTGGCGATAAAAGAGGATCGCATGCGGCAGCGAATCCAGCCCCACCAGCGTGGTAGCGCCGGTCGTGGTCAGTCCGGAGAATGATTCGAAAAACGCATCGGTAATCGTGAGGTTCGGGCTTTCAGAAAAAATGAAGGGTAACGCACCCACGCTACCCAGCACGGTCCAGAACAGTACCACGATCAGAAACCCTTCACGGGATTTCAGTTCGCCTTTCTCACGACGGTTCGGCCACCACAACATGGAGCCAATCACCAGTGCGACAAAAAAGGTTTGCGTAAATGCGCGTCCCGCCCCATCACGATAGATAAGCGCTACCAGCCCCGGGAGGATCATCGTGCCCGAAAATAAGATAACCAGTAGTCCTACAATTCGGGTAATGGCGCGAAAATGCATCTCTGCCGCTTCCTTAGTTCTTCAAAATGAGGTGGGGATTATTCTTCAATCGCTAACAATTGCAATGAACCACGACTAAAATCCGCCAGCTTTGCTGAAAATTCATCCACTTTCGCATAAGGAAGCGCCACCCGTAACCGAACGAATGCCTGGTAATCACTGGTGACGATTTTGCCGCCATATTGACCCAGAAGTGCTTCAACGCCAGCCAACTGCGCGTACTCACACTGCAAAGTATATTCGGTTAATGGCGTCTTGCGCTGTGTCGTTAACTGACGCAATGCCTGGTTTACGCCACCGCCGTAGGCTTTAACCAGTCCGCCGGTGCCGAGTAAGATCCCGCCGTAATAGCGCACCACAACGGCGGTAATTTCCCCAACGCCGCTGCCCATCAACTGCGCGAGCATCGGCCTGCCTGCCGTTCCCGCCGGTTCACCATCATCTGAAAAGCCCAATTGCTGCGAATCATCCGGCGCTCCCGCCACCCACGCCACGCAATGGTGACGGGCGTCCGGGTGCTCCGCTCTGACTGATTCCACAAACGCTTTTGCCGCCTCTACGCCATCGGTATGCGCCAACAACGTAATGAAGCGGCTTTTTTTGATCTCTTCGACAACGGTGACCGGCGCCGCAGGGATTAACCAACTGTCCATTACGCCAGTTTCAGATCCCGCGTCATGTTTTCAACGTTGTTCTCGTGGATCACCACGTTATCTTCAATACGAATACCACCAAACGGTTTCAGCGCTTCAATTTTCTGCCAGTTGAAGTGTTTGCTGAACTGCCCTTCACGCCACGGCGCGAGCAGCGATTCGATGAAGTAAAAGCCCGGTTCAATGGTCAACACCATGCCCGGCTGGAGCACACGGGTGCAGCGCAGATACGGATATTTGGACGGCGCGGCGAGATGCGTACCGGTGTCATCCTGCATAAAGCCCGCAACATCATGCACCTGCAGGCCCAGCGGATGGCCGATCCCGTGCGGCATAAACGGTCCGGTGAGATCGTTTTCGACCATCGCCTCTTCGCTCATGTCGGTGACGAGCTGATGCTTACGCAGCAGTTTTGCAATACGCTGATGGAACTGAACATGATAATCCACATAGCTGACACCCGTTTTCATGGTGGCAATCAGCGCCAGCTGTTCGTCATTCACATCTTTCACTAACTGCGCATACTCATTGTCGCTTTTCGCCGACCAGGTACGGGTCAGGTCTGCGGCATAACCGTTGTACTCCGCACCGGCATCCAGCAAGAAGCTGCGGATTTCAGACGGTGCCTGATGATCCAGCTTCGTATAATGCAAAACCGACGCATGCTCGTTCAGCGCCACGATATTGCTGTACGGCACATCGGTGTCGCGGTGACCGGTCGCAGTCAGATAGGCCAGGTTGATATCGAACTCGCTCATCCCCGAACGGAAGGCTTCTTCCGCCGCACGGTGTCCATTCACCGCCATTTTCTGCGCTTCGCGCATGCAGGCCAGTTCGTAGTCCGTTTTGTAGGCGCGGTAATAGTGCAGATAGTCGATCACCCCTTTCGGGTTGATATTGCTGGCGGCGATCTCCAGTTGCAACGCACGCTCTGGAACCGGGCCGATATAACCAATATTGCCGCGCGCGGCAGGCAGTTGACTGCCAATGCCATCCGCCTTCGGCAGGGCAATCACCTCAACTTCTTCAGTCCAGAAGGAGGTCGGCAGCGGTTCAACGTTGTGCCAGTAATCGACCGGCAAGTAAAACCACAGTTTGGGTTTGTTCACCCCATCAACCAGCAACCAGCAGTTGGGAACCTGAGTCACCGGCACCCAGGCTTTAAACTGCGGATTAACCTTAAACGGGTAAGGATGATCGTCGAGAAAAACGTTAACCAGCTCGCCGGAGTGAATAAGCAGCGCATCAAGCTTAAAGCGTTCCAACGCATCACGCGTCCGTTCTTGTAAGGTAACGATATGATTTTTATAGAGTGCGGCCAGTGATTCCATTTTCTATCCTTCTGTTTTTTTCGACCTCAAGTCTCCGCATCTTAGCACATCGATTCACGAGAGCGTGATTTCTACCAGGTGTGATCGGATCGGCATTTTTTTAATCAGTCATTTGCATTTTATTAACATAAAATACACACTTCGCTTCATCTGGTATGACCAGATCACCTTGCGGATTCAGGAGACTGACATGCTTTACAAAGGCGACAACCTGTACCTCGACTGGCTGGAAGATGGCATCGCCGAACTGGTGTTCGATGCCCCAGGCTCAGTGAACAAACTCGACACGGCAACCGTCGCCAGCCTCGGCCAGGCGCTGGACGTACTGGAAAAACAAACAGAGTTAAAAGGACTGCTGCTGCGTTCGAATAAAGCAGCCTTTATCGTCGGTGCCGATATCACCGAATTCCTTTCGCTGTTTCTCGTTCCCGAAGAACAGCTCAGCCAGTGGTTGCATTTCGCCAACAGCGTCTTTAACCGTCTGGAAGATCTGCCGGTCCCCACGCTCTCTGCGGTTAACGGCTATGCGTTAGGTGGCGGCTGCGAATGCGTACTGGCGACCGATTACCGCCTGGCGACGCCGGATCTGCGTATCGGTCTGCCAGAAACAAAGCTGGGCATCATGCCAGGCTTTGGCGGTTCCGTACGTATGCCGCGCATGTTAGGCGCGGACAGCGCACTGGAGATCATTGCTGCCGGTAAAGACGTTGGTGCTGAACAGGCGCTGAAAATCGGTCTGGTCGATGGCGTCGTGAAAGCGGAAAAACTGATTGAAGGCGCAAAAGCAGTTTTACGTCAGGCCATCAGCGGCGATCTGGACTGGAAAGCGAAGCGTCAGCCGAAGCTGGAACCGCTGAAGCTCAGCAAAATTGAAGCTGCCATGAGCTTCACCATTGCCAAAGGCATGGTCGCGCAAACGGCAGGCAAACATTACCCGGCCCCGATGACTGCAGTGAAAACCATTGAAGCCGCCGCGCGTTTTGGCCGTGAAGAAGCGCTTAATCTGGAAAACAAAAGTTTTGTTCCGCTGGCGCACACCAATGAAGCCCGCGCGTTGGTCGGTATCTTCCTTAACGACCAATATGTGAAAGGCAAAGCGAAGAAGCTGACCAAAGACGTTGAGACGCCAAAACAGGCTGCTGTGCTGGGCGCAGGCATTATGGGCGGCGGTATCGCGTATCAGTCGGCGTGGAAAGGCGTGCCGGTTATCATGAAAGATATCAATGACAAATCCCTGACCCTCGGAATGACCGAAGCGGCTAAGCTGCTGAACAAACAGCTTGAGCGCGGCAAAATTGACGGTCTGAAGATGGCGGGCGTGATTTCGACCATTCACCCTACGCTGGACTATGCCGGTTTTGATCGCGTGGACATCGTGGTCGAAGCCGTGGTTGAAAACCCGAAAGTCAAAAAAGCGGTGCTGTCCGAAACGGAAGACAAGGTTCGCCCGGATACCGTGCTGGCCTCTAACACCTCCACCATTCCCATCAGTGAACTGGCAAGCGTGCTGAAACGCCCGGAAAATTTCTGCGGGATGCATTTCTTTAACCCGGTTCACCGGATGCCGCTGGTTGAGATCATTCGTGGCGAGAAAAGCGCCGATGAAACCATCGCGAAAGTAGTCGCCTGGGCAAGCAAAATGGGCAAAACACCGATTGTGGTGAACGACTGCCCCGGCTTCTTTGTAAACCGCGTACTGTTCCCTTACTTCGCGGGATTCAGCCAGTTGCTGCGCGACGGAGCGGACTTCCGCAAAGTCGACAAGGTCATGGAAAAACAGTTCGGCTGGCCGATGGGCCCGGCATACCTGCTTGATGTTGTCGGCATTGATACAGCGCATCACGCGCAGGCCGTGATGTCCGCAGGCTTCCCGCAGCGGATGCAAAAAGATTATCGCGACGCGATCGATGCGCTGTTTGACGCCAGTCGTTTTGGTCAGAAAAACGGTCTGGGCTTCTGGCGCTATAAAGAAGACAACAAAGGTAAGCCGAAGAAAGAAGAGGATGCCACCGTTGATGACCTGCTGGCTGACGTCAGTAACGCGAAGCGTGATTTCAGCGAAGACGAAATTATCACCCGTATGATGATCCCGATGGTCAACGAAGTGGTGCGCTGTCTCGAAGAAGGCATTATCGCCAGTCCGGCAGAGGCCGATATGGCACTGGTTTACGGTCTGGGCTTCCCTCCGTTCCACGGCGGCGCGTTCCGCTGGCTGGATACGCTCGGCAGCGCGAAGTATCTCGATATGGCGCAACAGTATCAGCACCTCGGTCCGTTATACGACGTTCCGGAAGGTCTGCGTAATAAAGCGCGTCATAACGAACCGTATTATCCCCCGGTTGAGCCTGCCCGTCCGGTCGGCGACCTGAAAACGGCTTAAGGAGTCACAATGGAACAGGTTGTAATTGTTGATGCGATCCGTACCCCGATGGGCCGTTCGAAAGGGGGCGCGTTTCGCAACGTGCGTGCGGAAGATCTCTCCGCACATTTGATGCGTAGTCTGCTGGCGCGTAATCCGGCGCTTGAAGCGGCGGCGCTTGATGACATCTACTGGGGTTGCGTGCAGCAGACGCTGGAGCAGGGCTTTAACATCGCCCGTAACGCGGCGCTGCTGGCGGAAGTTCCACACTCCGTTCCGGCGGTGACCGTCAACCGTCTGTGCGGCTCTTCCATGCAGGCATTGCATGACGCCGCACGAATGATCATGACCGGTGATGCGCAGGCCTGTCTGGTGGGTGGCGTGGAGCATATGGGCCATGTGCCGATGAGCCACGGCGTCGATTTTCACCCAGGTCTGAGCCGTAACGTCGCCAAAGCGGCGGGCATGATGGGACTAACGGCGGAGATGCTCTCACGCATGCACGGCATCAGCCGTGAAATGCAGGATGCCTTTGCCGCACGTTCACACGCCCGCGCCTGGGCCGCCACGCAGTCCGGCGCGTTTAAGAATGAAATTATCCCAACCGGTGGGCATGACGCCGATGGCGTGCTGAAGCAGTTTAACTACGACGAAGTGATCCGTCCGGAAACCACGGTTGAAGCGTTATCTACCCTGCGTCCGGCGTTTGACCCGGTCAGCGGCACGGTCACCGCAGGAACCTCTTCTGCACTCTCCGATGGTGCCGCCGCCATGCTGGTGATGAGCGCGAGTCGTGCACGCGAGTTAGGTCTGAAACCACGCGCCCGCGTGCGCTCAATGGCGGTGGTCGGTTGTGATCCTTCCATCATGGGATACGGTCCGGTTCCGGCGTCGAAACTGGCGCTGAAAAAAGCGGGGCTTTCGGCCAGTGATATCGGTTTGTTTGAGATGAACGAAGCGTTTGCTGCGCAGATCCTGCCGTGTATTAAAGATCTGGGGTTAATGGAGCAGATTGACGAGAAGATCAACCTTAACGGCGGCGCGATCGCGCTCGGTCACCCGTTGGGTTGTTCTGGCGCGCGTATCAGCACCACGTTGTTGAACCTGATGGAACGCAAAGATGTCCAGTTCGGCCTGGCGACGATGTGTATTGGGTTGGGTCAGGGTATCGCGACCGTGTTTGAGCGGGTGTAAAGATATTCACTCATTGTCGGCCGGGTAAGCGAAGCGCCCCCCGGCTCGATTGCCGGATGGCGATGCTAAAGCATCTCATCCGGCCTACAACGAAAACGTCACGGTATAACCATTTAGTTGCCGTTCTTCCCGCCTGTCAGGGGCGGGTTTTTTCTTCTTCGTTTCTCTTCTTAGATAAATGAGAACGCATCGCCAAACAGGCGATCTTCACGTGCGCTGCGCTCATTACAGAACAGGTCACGCGCGATTTTCGCCATCTCAAAACGCCCGGCAATGTAGATGTCATGATCGGCCAGCGTTCCGTGATCCTGCATCACCGCCGTTAAGACCGTCCCTGTACGCCCACGCCAGCCGGCTTCCGGTTGTTCCACCACGGCTTCAACGCGCAGATTGGGATGGTTGACAGAGAGCGCTTCAAGTTCAGAGAGATCGTAGAGATGCTTCTCTTCACGTCCCCCCCAGTAAATCGTGACCTCACGATTGGGATTATGCGCCAGCGCCGTCAACAGAATGGAACGGGCGTAGGAAAAACCCGTACCACCAGCAATCAGGATCAGCGGACGCTCTTCATCGTCACGCAGCCATGCGTCGCCGTGCGGAATATCTATCGTTATCTCATGATCTTTCAGGATGCGATCCATCACTGCTTTGGCATAGAGATTAATTTCTGACGCGCCAATGTGGAGCTCAATAAAACCCTGCTCATCCGGCGTAGAGGCCATCGAGAACGGACGTTTATCCCGCTCATCCATCACGACCATCAAATATTGACCGGCACGAAAGGAAAATGCCGCGTCGGGTACTAAACGAACACGGTATACGGTATCAGTGATAGCTTCTACCGAGGTCACTTTACAGCTTAAGGTTGTCATGCGCTCCCTCTATGGGTCTGTAGGGCAAAACGAGCGCCTCAGGCGCCTTTACCGTCATTAAAGATGGCCAGTTCATCCCAAATCGCATCAATGCGGGCGGTCACGTCGGGGTCTTTTTTAATTGGACGTCCCCACTCGCGTTGGGTTTCACCTGGCCATTTGTTCGTGGCATCCAGCCCCATTTTTGAACCCAGACCGGAGACCGGCGAGGCAAAATCCAGATAATCAATTGGCGTATTTTCTACCAGCACCGTGTCCCTGGCCGGGTCCATACGGGTGGTAATCGCCCAAATCACATCGTTCCAGTCGCGTGCATTGACGTCATCATCACAGACGATAACAAATTTGGTGTACATAAACTGGCGTAAAAATGACCAGACACCCATCATGACGCGTTTCGCATGCCCCGCGTACTGTTTTTTAATCGTGACGACGGCAAGGCGATAAGAGCACCCTTCCGGCGGCAGGTAAAAATCGACGATTTCCGGGAACTGTTTTTGCAGAATCGGCACAAACACTTCATTTAGCGCAACGCCAAGTACGGCAGGCTCATCCGGCGGACGACCGGTGTAGGTCGAATGGTAAATCGCATCTTCACGCTGGGTAATATGCGTGACGGTAAAGACCGGGAAGCTATCCACTTCATTGTAATACCCCGTATGGTCGCCATACGGGCCTTCCGGCGCCATTTCACCCGGATCGATATACCCTTCCAACACAATTTCCGCACTGGCAGGCACTTCAAGATCGTTAGACAGGCATTTAACCACTTCGGTTTTCGTACCGCGCAGCAGACCGGCAAAGGCGTACTCTGAGAGTGTGTCTGGTACCGGCGTCACCGCGCCAAGAATGGTGGCAGGATCGGCGCCTAAGGCGACAGACACCGGGAAACGTTCACCCGGATGCGCCGCACACCACTCCTGATAATCAAGCGCGCCGCCACGATGGGACAGCCAGCGCATGATCAATTTATTTTTGCCAATCAACTGCTGGCGATAAATCCCCAGATTCTGCCGCTCTTTATGCGGGCCACGCGTGACGGTCAGCCCCCAGGTGATGAGCGGCGCGGCATCTTCTGGCCAGCAGGTCATAATGGGAATTCGGTTTAAATCGACGTCATCGCCAGAGATGATTTTTTGCTGACAAGGCGCACCGCGCAGTCGCTTCGTCGGCATATTCAGCACCTGTTTGAACTGCGGCAGTTTATCAAACAGATCGCGGAAGCCCTTCGGCGGCTCCGGTTCTTTCAAAAAGGCCAGTAATTTACCCACTTCCCGCAGCGCAGAGACATCATCCTGCCCCATGCCCATCGCGACACGCTTTGGCGTACCAAACAGGTTACACAACACCGGCATTGAATAGCCTTTGGGGTTTTCAAACAGCAGCGCAGGGCCACCGGCACGTAACGTGCGGTCGGCAATTTCTGTGATTTCCAGATATGGATCCACTTCAAGCGTAATGCGTTTGAGTTCACCCTGTTGTTCAAGCAGCGTCAGGAAGTCGCGTAAATCGTGATATTTCATGGCGTCCATTGTGGCCTCTTCGTAAGCGCCTCATTATACGGCGTTCATCATCGTGATGCTGTATTTTTGTTAAATTAGCGTGAACTCTGGCAGCCCACCGCCGCCACCGGGATTATAATTAACTTCACGCCTTACATTTGCTATGCTTGCGCCCCGAATAAGCGGATAAGAGCCATTATGCAATCCTGGTATTTACTGTACTGCAAACGCGGGCAACTTCAGCGTGCTCAGGAACACCTCGAAAGACAGGCAGTGAGCTGCCTGACACCGATGATCACCCTGGAAAAAATGGTGCGTGGAAAACGTACTGCAGTCAGCGAACCCCTGTTCCCTAACTATCTGTTCGTGGAATTTGACCCGGAAGTGATTCATACCACGACGATCAATGCCACGCGCGGCGTCAGCCATTTTGTCCGCTTTGGCGCATCACCGGCAATTGTCCCTGCTACGGTGATTCACCAGCTCTCCGTCTATAAGCCAGAAGGCATTGTCGACCCTGAAACGCCTTACCCCGGCGATCGAGTGGTCATCACGGAAGGGGCTTTTGAAGGCCTGCAGGCGATCTTCACTGAACCGGACGGTGAAGCGCGTTCCATGCTGCTGCTCAACCTGTTGAATAAAGAGGTGAAGCAGAGCGTGAAAAACACCGGTTTCCGTAAGCTTTAACGGCGACTTAAAACGACATTCCAAACAGTGTCCTGACGTTCGCATCCGTTGTGGCGGAAAGCCACTGCGGATCGTCTCCGCGCCAGTGGGCGATACGCTCAAGAATATGTGGCAGATATGCCGGTTCGTTACGTCGCGATGCGGGTTTCGGCGAGAGATCGCGCGGCAACAGATACGGCGCATCGGTTTCAATCAGCAACTGTTCGGCCGGAATAAACGGTAGCAATTCGCGCAGTTCCAGCCCACGACGCTCATCACAGACCCAGCCTGTAATGCCGATATGTAATCCTCTGTCGATACAGTCCTGCATTTCTTCACGCGTGCCGGTAAAGCAGTGCAGCACCGCACCCGGGAGTTTGTCCAGCCACGGATCCAACAGCGTCAGAAATCGTGCATGCGCATCACGACAATGCATAAAAACCGGCATCTGTAACTCAGCAGCGATACGCAACTGCGCATCAAACGCCCGCTCTTGTTCCTGCGGAGTGGAAAAATTACGATTGAAATCAAGGCCACATTCGCCAATCGCCATGACCTCAGGCATTGAAGCCAGCGCCACAATCGCCTCCTCTGTGGCAGGCTGCCACTGGCTACTGTCGTGCGGGTGAACACCGGCCGTCGACCAACAGTGAGGATAAATGTGCGCCAGTCGTTGCGCCTGTTGGCTTTCATGCAGGTTTGTTCCGGTGAGAAGCAGGCCCTTCACGCCAGCGGCCCTCGCGCGAGCCACAACCTCATCACGGTCTTTTAAAAACTGCGAGCTGGTTAAATTAACGCCGATATCAAACATGCTTCGCTCCATATGACAACCGCCCTGGCGGGCGGTTGAATTTACTCTTCTGTCTTCTCGGCTTTCTCAGCTTCGGCTTCTGATTCCGCCTCGTTATCTTCATCCCGTGTCTGTCGCTTACCGACATAGAAACGTGAGAAGAAAACGCCGACCTCAAACAGGAAGTACATCGGAATCGCCAGTAACGTCTGCGAAAAAACATCCGGCGGCGTCAGCAACATCCCTACCACAAACGCGCCAACTAACACATAAGGCCGTTTTTTACGCAAATCTTCCGGTGTCGTCACCCCCATCCAGCAAAGCAGCACGATGGCAACGGGCACCTCAAACGAGACCCCGAACGCCATAAACAGCGCCATGACAAAGCTCAGATAGCTGGCAATATCCGTCGAGACCTGCACACCTTCCGGCGCGGTATTGGCAAGGAAGCCAAACGCCAGCGGGAACACGACAAAGTAGGCAAACGCCATGCCGATATAGAACAGTAACGAGCTGGAGATCAGTAACGGTACCACCATGCGGCGTTCATGCTTATACAGCGCTGGCGCGATAAACGCCCAGACCTGATAAAGGATCACCGGTGCTGACAGGATCAGCGACACCATGAAGGTTAATTTGATCGGGGTGAAGAACGGTGATGCGACATCCGTCGCGATCATGGTTGCGCCCTGCGGCAACTGTTTGATAAGCGGCGAGGAAACCAGGTGATAGATGTCATTGGCAAAATAGACCAATGCCAGAAAAATCACGATAACCGCAATAATGCAGTTAAGCAGACGTTTACGCAGCTCAATCAGGTGCGTGATAAGCGGTTGAGTATCTTCTACAGCCATGTTTACGGTTTATCACTCGACGTAGGGGAGGAGCCAGCAACAGGGGCAGCGGTTTTCGGTTCAGCGTCCTTCACGTTGACGGCAGGAGACGTCTCCCCGACAATCTCAGGAGCCTGTTCCGGTGCGCTGGCCTGGACTTCAGCAGTAGCGGGCGTGACCCCTTCATGCTGTTCTTCGTTCCCTTTCACCACCGGGTTATGGATGGTGTGCGCTTCGTCGCTCGCTTTTTCGGGCTCGTTCGCGCTATAGGAACGTTTCATTGACTCCGCCGCCTGGCGCAGTTCATCCATTGAGGCTTTCAGCTCGGGAGTCAGATTTTCCAGGCTCGCTTTCTCAACCTTTTTCAGGCTGTCCTGAAACTCCTGGAGCTTAAGCTCCTGGGTCAGTTCATTCTGAACGGTGGTCGCAAGGGATCGCAATGCGCGTACCCAGCCAGCTATCGTTTTGACGGCTACCGGCAATCGCTGCGGCCCCAGTACGACGAGGCCGATAATAAACACCAGTAACAGTTCGCTAAAGCCGATATCAAACACGAATTACACCTGCTCTTTATCGTGGCTTTTCGCGTCTTCTTTTTTCGCCGTTTCTTTAGCAGCGTCTGCCGGTTTGTCAGTAATAGACTTCGCGGTAAAGTCAGCGTCCTGACTGGCTTTATCCTGTTTAGCATCATCATCACTCATGGCTTTTTTGAAGCCTTTGATGGATGCGCCAAGATCGGAACCGATGGAGCCGAGCTTCTTGGTGCCAAACAACAGTACAACTATGACGGCAATGATCACCAACTGCCAAATACTGATACCACCCATACATGTTCCTCTGTGATAGATGATGAATTAATAAGGCCGTAGTATACGTTACCCGGCCTGCCTTGAGCGATGAAAAAATCAGCGAGTTTTGCGCCAGCCGACAATCCAGGCGACCAGACCGCCTGCCATCAACCAGCCGGGCATATAGCCCCATTCAGGACGATTAATCAACAGGAATGTCCCACTCAATAGTAACGTGGCTCCAATTCCCAATAAGTAACGGGATTGGCCCTGACGCACATGATTCTCCTGAAGCTCGCGCGCAATCTTATCAACACTGTGCTGTAAATATTTGCCCTGGCGCAAACTGTCGTACACCAGTTCAGGGAGTTCTGGCATTTTTTCGACCCAGAACGGCGCTTTTTCCTTAAATGCCCTGACCAGCGCCGGAATACCGACCTGATCTTTAATCCATGATTCCAGAAAAGGCTTCGCCGTTTTCCAGAGATCCAACTGCGGATACAGCTGACGTCCTACGCCCTCAACATACAGTAATGTCTTCTGCAACAATACCAGTTGAGGCTGCACTTCCATGTTAAATCGACGCGCCGTATTGAAAAGGTTTAACAAAACGTGACCAAACGAGATTTCTGCTAGCGGTTTCTCGAAGATAGGCTCGCATACGGTACGAATCGCAAACTCAAACTCTTCAACGTTGGTATCCGGCGGAACCCAGCCTGAATCAACATGCAGTTCCGCAACCTTGCGGTAATCACGATTAAAGAACGCGATAAAGTTCTCCGCCAGGTAACGCTTATCTTCCTTGTTTAAGGAGCCGACAATGCCGCAATCAATGCCAATATATTTCGGGTTCTCGGGGTGTTCATAACTGACAAAGATGTTTCCGGGATGCATATCCGCGTGGAAAAAGCTGTCGCGAAACACCTGAGTGAAGAAAACCTGCACGCCGCGCTCCGCCAGCAACTTCATGTTGGTGCCGTTTTTCTCCAGCGTCACCACATCGGAAACCGGGATGCCATAGATGCGTTCCATCACCATCATATTCTCACTGCAGTAGTCAGAATAAACTTCCGGGATGTAGAGCATGGGGCTGTCTTCAAAGTTTCGCCGTAGCTGAATGGCGTTGGCCGATTCGCGCAGCAGGTTCAGCTCATCAATCAGTGTTTTTTCATATTCCCGCACCACTTCCGTCGGGCGCAGACGGCGACCGTCCGGTAGCAAGCGCGGCACCCAGCGGGCAAGACGATAAATCAGTCGTAGATCCGCTTTGATAACCGGCAGGATGTCAGGACGTATGACTTTGATGACGACCTCTTTGCCGTTCGATTTCAGTCTCGCCGTATGCACCTGAGCAATTGACGCCGACGCCAGCGGCTGAATCTCGAATTCATCAAACCAGGCTTCAACGGGCAGTCCGCCCATCGCTTCTTCGATTTGCGCTTTCGCCAGCTTGCCATCGAAGGGGGCGACTTTGTCCTGTAACAACGCCAGTTGATCGGCGATATGCGGAGGGAAGAGATCGCGGCGAGTTGAGAGCATTTGACCAAACTTGATCCACACCGGCCCTAACTCCTGCAGAGCCAGTCTCAGTCGCTCTCCCAATAATTTGTCTTTATGCCGGTTTGGCATCCAGAACAGGCAGTAACGCCATAACCGCAGCGGCAGCGTGATCCGCATTTTGGGGATGAGTTCATCAAGTCCGTAACTTAAAAAAGTGCGAATGATGAAATACAGGCGCCGTACTTCACCTGGCGTCATTTAGCCTCCAGTTTTTCCAGCCGCCGGGTCAGCGCATCGACAGCGCGTTCCACCGCTGCCGTTTCTTCCGCGAACCAGGCAACCTCTAACGGTCCGGGTGCCATTCGCCACTCTTCCGTAATGGCTTCGGCAACATAACGTTGCTGACGTTGGATCCCGTGACGGAGAAATTTTGCCCCGCCGCGCAGGGCTTTGCTGATCCCTTCCGCCGCGATGTCGCCGGTATAAGGCGCCAGCAGTTCAGCAGGATCGAATTCCGCCAGGTCGGCAAGGGCAACGAAATTTTGCACAACCTGAATATCACCCTGCACTTCCAGTTCGCCACTGCGAATCAGCGCAGCCAGTTGCTGGCGGTCACGTAATTTTGGCAATACGCTGGCATGAGTGATCACCGTACAATCGGCCTCGCCAGCCCACTCGCCCAGCACGTCAACCTGGCGTTCGCTGAACAGCAGAATTAATGATGTCGAAAAGCCTTTTAGCTCTACACGCAGCACTTTTCCCAGCAGACGCGCTCGCGCCGTTTTCAACGCCGGCGAACGATACAGGAATGAATTAAGCAAACTTTCCATTCCAGCAGTCACTAAGGGTTTAAAAGGCATCCCCGTTCTCCTGTCAGAACTTATAGCCGCGATGTAGCGCAACCACACCCGCTGTCAGGTTGTAATAGTCGACACTTTCGAACCCGGCGTCCTGCATCATCGCTTTCAAGGTGTCCTGATCGGGATGCATACGGATGGATTCCGCCAGATAGCGATAGCTATCGGCATCATTGGCGACCATTGAACCGATACGCGGCAGGATATGGAACGAGTAGGCGTCGTACGCTTTGCTCAGTGGCTCGATAATCGGTTTAGAGAATTCCAGCACCAGCAGACGACCACCTGGCTTCAGGACACGGAACATTGAGCGCAGGGCTTTGTCTTTGTCCGTGACGTTACGCAAACCGAAGGAAATAGTGATGCAGTCAAACGTATTGTCCGGGAACGGCAGCGCTTCCGCATTGGCCTGAACATATTCTACGTTGCCAATCACGCCGATATTGCGCAGCTTTTCACGACCCATTTTGAGCATTGAGTCATTGATGTCAGCCAGAATCACCTTGCCGGTCTCCCCGACCAGACGGGAGAATTTAGCCGTCAGATCGCCGGTTCCCCCGGCTAAATCCAGTACTGTCTGACCACGGCGGACGCCGCTACAGTCGATGGTGAAGCGCTTCCACAAACGATGGATGCCAAAAGACATCAAATCATTCATAACATCATATTTTGATGCCACAGAATGAAAAACGTGGGCCACCATGTCCGCTTTATGCTCTTTAGCGACAGTCTGAAAACCAAAGTGCGTCGTTTCTTGTGAATTATCCACCATCTCAGTGCCTGCTCATCAAAAAATTGTTCGAGAAGTGTAACAGATTGGGGCGCATTGCCCTACCCTTCTGCCTGTCCGGGTTACTCCGAACGGACTAATTCGATTGCTGCTTTATCCCGTCATCGTCGGAATAAGATGCATCTTCCTGCTCTTCAGGTACCGATCGCAACCGATACTCTTCATCCTGCGTTGTGGCCTGTTCCGCCAGTTCAGGGTTAATCTCGCGCTTAATTTCTACCCCTAAGCCGCGAAACGCTTCGGCCTGTGCCAGCACGTTGCCGCGCCCCGACGACAGCTTTTTCATCGCCTGACGATAGTTATCCTGCGCTTTGTCCAGACTCTGCCCGATGGAGGACATATCGTCGACAAACAGCCGCATCTTGTCATAGAGCTTACTCGCACGGTCCGCAATCTGTTGCGCATTACGGCTTTGATGTTCGTAACGCCATAGATTCGCAATGGTTCGCAACGCCACCAGTAATGTCGTGGGACTGACCAGCATAATATTATTTTTAAGCGCTTCAGTAATCAGTTCGGGCTGTCGGTCGAGCGCTAACAGAAACGCGGGCTCCACCGGAATAAACATCAGCACGTAATCCAGCGTGCGCAGCCCCGGAAGCTGCTGGTAGTCCTTACGTCCCAACAGGCGAATATGGTTACGCACCGAAGCAATGTGTTCCTGAAGCGCGCTTTCGCGGGTGTAATCGTCTTCCGCATTAAAATAGCGCTCATAGGCCACCAGCGTCATTTTGGCGTCGATCACCACATCTTTTCCCTGCGGTAAACGTACAATTACGTCGGGCTGCATGCGGGCACGAACGTCATTCTCGATACTGACCTGCGTTTCGTACTCATAACCTTCACGCAGTCCGGATGCTTCCAGCACACGGGTGAGTACGACTTCGCCCCAGTTCCCCTGCGTTTTATTATCGCCTTTTAGTGCACGCGTCAGGTTGACCGCTTCCTGGGCCATTTGTGCATTAAGCTGTTGGAGATTGCGAATTTCATGCGCCAGGGTGTGACGTTCTCGCGCTTCCTGACCAAAGCTGTCCTGAACCTGGCGACGGAAACCGTCCAGTTGTTCACGCAGCGGCGTCAGCAGACCATTCAGGCTCTGTCGGTTTTGCTCATCAACCCGGCGATTGCTTTGCTCAAAGATTCGGTTTGCCAGGTTTTCAAACTGTTCGCTCAGACGCTGCTCGCTGTTGATCATCTGGCGAATTTTATCTTCCGCATGCTGCTGTGTGGCTTCCATTCGCGTGGTCACTTCACGCAGATCCGCTTCCAGCGAGGTGTTAATGCTGCGCAGGCTACGTAATTCGTTATTGAGCAACTCGCACTCATCACGCCAGTGTTCACTTTGGGCAAGCTGTTGTTTGGCAGCACTTAATGCCGCAACCATCTCTTCACGTTCAGCGAATTGTTCGGCTTTCTGTTGCGCATGCTGATAGCTGGCTATCAGCCAGCCAAGCGCAATGCCCACCAGCGCAATAACCGCATAAATGATGATTGAGATATCCAAAATGCCTCCCGACGCCATACATCACCCGCACAAAATAGAATTGTGCTGTATAAACGTCCAGTTTTAAAGAACTTTCCTGCGAGGCGGTACGCAAATAATCGCGTAAAAGCAAAAGGCCGAACGCGTCGGCCTTTTTTACGGAAGAGAAGAGAATTAGATGAGACGACGTGCCGCTTCCACCACGATTTTCACCGCATGGCTTTCGGTTTGTTTCATCGTCTCCGCATTCGGGATCTCTTGCTGGGTGCGGTTGACGATTACCCCCGCAACCATCCCGGCGCGCAGGCCCTGGCTTGCACACATGGTCAGCAGCGTGGCGGACTCCATTTCGTAGTTCATCACGCCCATTGACTGCCACTCTTCCATGGAGCCTTTGAAACGACGTACTACGCGACCGGAGAAAGTGTCGTAACGTTCCTGGCCTGGGTAGAAGGTGTCAGAAGATGCAGTTACGCCCACGTGAGTTGTAGCACCGATGGATTTTGCCGCTTCAACCAGCGCGGTGGTGCATTCAAAGTCAGCGACTGCCGGATACTCCATCGGCGCAAAGTGCAGGCTCGCACCATCCAGACGAACGGACGCCGTGGTGACCAGAACATCGCCGACATTGATATGCGGCTGAATGGCCCCCGTGGTGCCAATACGCAGGAAAGTACGAATGCCCAACTGAGCCAATTCTTCCACCGCTATAGAAGTTGATGGGCCGCCGATACCGGTCGAGCAGACGATGACGGCTTTACCGTCCAGCTCTGCGCGCCAGGTAGTGAATTCACGGTGAGATGCCAGTTTAACCGGCTTCTCCATCAGCGCGGCGATCTTTTCTACACGTTCCGGATCGCCAGGGACGATAGCCAGCGTAGCCCCTTGTAAATCGTTCTTGGTGAGGCCGAGATGAAAAACGTCAGACCTGGACATATAAAACTCCTCTGTGATTCGGTTTTTGTCAGAAGAAGCAAAAAGACACTTTACCGAAGGACTTAAGATATTTTCGTGACCGCTATCACCATGATGCAATTCATTTGCATTAATTTACCTACAAAAAGTGATCAACATCACATCAATAGCCCAACTTTCTCTTTCTTTGCACAAAAAGCGAGCCGTTTGAGGCAGTGTGAATGGGTAAAGGCTGTCTATAGTTAATAGTGCGCTATTTTTCTAAGGGTACGGAGAATACCATGACATCAACACCACAAACCGGTTTTGCACCTGCAGCATCCCCTATTGCCTCTACCTCAGTGCATACCCCGGACGACGCCATCGTCGCGGGTTTTACGTCAATCCCTTCTCAGGGGGACGAGATGCCGGCGTTTCACGCCCGGCCGAAAAAGAGCAATGGCCCACTGCCTGTGGTCATTGTAGTGCAGGAAATCTTTGGCGTGCATGAACATATCCGCGACATCTGCCGTCGTCTGGCGCTGGACGGCTATTTGGCTATCGCGCCAGAACTCTACTTCCGCGAGGGCGATCCCAATGATTTCGCCGATATTCCCACGCTATTGAGCGGTCTGGTGGCGAAAGTGCCGGATTCTCAGGTTCTGGCCGATCTGGATCACGTCGCCAGTTGGGCGTCCCGCAACGGTGGCGATGTTCATCGTCTGATGATCACTGGCTTTTGTTGGGGCGGACGTATTACGTGGCTGTACGCGGCGCATAACCCGCAACTGAAAGCCGCTGTAGCCTGGTATGGGAAGTTGGTTGGCGATAAGTCGTTGAATTCGCCGAAACATCCTGTCGATGTGGCGACCGATCTGAACGCCCCGGTGCTGGGTCTGTACGGCGGTCAGGATAACAGTATTTCACAGGAGAGCGTGGAGACCATGCGCCAGGCCTTACGCGCCGCTAACGCCAATACGGAGATTGTCGTCTATCCTGATGCCGGTCATGCCTTCAATGCCGACTACCGCTCGAGCTATCACGAAGAATCTGCCAAAGACGGCTGGCAAAGAATGCTGGCGTGGTTTGCACAGTACGGAAGTAAGAAATAACGCAGGTCTGAACCGCCCCCCGACAACAGGCCCGGTGGCGACTTCGCCTTACCGGGCCCAGGAAGATCACGCCTGACGCAGATTCTGCGCGGCTTTCACCATGTTCGCCAGCGCGGCGCGGGTTTCCGGCCAACCGCGGGTTTTCAGGCCACAGTCCGGGTTCACCCACAGGCGTTCAGCCGGGATACGTTGTGCCGCTTTTTGCAACAGCGCCTCAATCCACTCTACGCTCGGGACATTCGGCGAGTGAATGTCATACACGCCCGGTCCGATTTCGTTCGGATAGTCGAACTCTTCGAACGACTCCAGCAGCTCCATGTCGGAACGTGAGGTTTCAATGGTGATCACGTCAGCATCCAGCGCGGCAATAGAATCCATGATGTCGTTAAACTCGCAGTAACACATGTGGGTGTGGATCTGGGTATCATCTTTCGCCACCGCCGCGTTGATACGGAACGCTTCCACGCCCCACGCCAGATAAGCCGCCCAGTCGCTACGACGCAACGGCAGCCCTTCGCGTAGTGCGGGTTCATCAATCTGAATGATGCCAATGCCTGCCGCTTCCAGATCCGCCACCTCATCACGCAGTGCCAGCGCGATCTGTTTGGCGATGGTTTCGCGGGTGACGTCTTCACGCGGGAAGGACCAGCAGAGAATGGTCACCGGGCCGGTCAGCATGCCTTTTACCGGTTTGTCAGTCAGCGACTGAGCATACTTCGCCCATTCTACGGTGATCGCTTCCGGACGGCTGACGTCGCCGATCACCACCGGCGGTTTCACGCAGCGAGAGCCGTAACTCTGCACCCAGCCATTCTGGGTGAAAACAAAGCCATCGAGGTGCTCGCCGAAATATTCCACCATGTCGTTACGCTCGGCTTCACCGTGGACCAGCACGTCCAGGCCTAAGCGTTCCTGCTCAACAATCGCCTGCTTAATATGCTCCGCGATGCCAGTGCGATAGTTGTTAGCATCAAGCTGACCTTTTTTGAAGTCCAGACGCAGGCCGCGGATTTCAGTAGTCTGCGGGAAAGAACCGATAGTGGTCGTCGGCCATGCAGGCAGGTTGAAGCGCGCACGCTGAGCCTCAGCGCGCACTTCGTACGGGTTCGCCCGCTGGCTGTCCTGCGCGGTGATGGCCGCCAGACGTTTTTCCACTGCTGCATTGTGCACACGGGTCGAGTGGCGACGCGCCTGAATCGGTGCGCTCCATTCGGCGATGGCGGCGGTATCGCCGCTGTTCAGCGCATCGCGCAGCAGCGTCAGTTCACCACACTTTTGTAGGGCGAAGGCAAACCAGCTCTTCACTTCCGCATCCAGACGCGTTTCAACGCTTAGGTCGATCGGGCTGTGCAGCAATGAGCAGGACGAGGCCACCCACAGATCGCGAAGGCCTACGATATCTTTAATCTGGGCATATTTTTCTGTCAGATCGGCACGCCAGACGTTGCGTCCATTGACCAGACCGGCAGACAGCAGCCAGTCAGTCGGCAGGCGTTTGTGCAGCGCTGTCACGTCATCTTTACCGTGGACCAGGTCAACGTGGAGTCCTTGTACCGGCAGCGCGGCAATGGTATCAAGGTTAGGCGTCACACCTTCAAAGTAGGTGGTCAGCAGCAGTTTCACCTGCCCGGAAAGCGCATCGTAGGCCGGTTTGAAGGCGTTCAGCCACGTCTGCGGCAGTTCCAGCACCAGCGCGGGTTCGTCGATCTGCACCCACTCGATGCCGCGTTTTGCCAGTTCCGCCAGCACCTGCTGGTAAACCGGCAGAATGTCTTTCAGCAGGCTCAGGCGATCGAACGACTCGCCCTTTACTTTGCCCAGCCACAAGTAAGTGACCGGGCCGAGCAGCACAGGTTTCACCTTGTGACCCAGCGCCAGCGCTTCGTCTACTTCATCCAGCAGTTGTGTCCAGGTCAGTTTGAACTGCTGACCCTTAACGAACTCCGGCACCATATAGTGATAGTTGGTGTTAAACCATTTGGTCATTTCTGCCGCCGCAGCCGGTTCGCCGGTCGGCGCACGACCGCGACCAATGCGGAACAGGGTGTCGATATCGACGGAACCATCTTTGTTCTGATGACGCGCCGGGACGTTACCGAGCAGCAGGCTGGTGGTCAGAACATGGTCGTACCAGGCAAAATCGCCGACCGGCAGTAGATCGATACCGGCCTGCTTTTGCTGATCCCAGTGACGCGCCCGCAGTTCGCGGCCCACCGCCAGCAGTTCTTCACGGGTCACATTACCCGCCCAGTAGCCCTCTTGCGCTTTTTTCAGCTCGCGACGCAGGCCAACACGAGGGAAACCGAGGGTGTGATTCAGTATTGTCATTTTACTTCCTCTAATTATATGTAAATCCTATGGATTTTTAATTCAGGGAAGGTGGCAAGTTTGCTCATCCCCGGGAGCTTACATCAGTAAGTAACCAGGGCGGGGAAACGCAGCCAACGCACCATAAATTTAAAATACGAAGGATTTTGGACGTCTGGATGTTTACACATCCATATTTGACAGTTACTGTATATTCCTCAAGCGCAATTTGTTCATGCCGAAGTGAAGGACTTTCATGATCGAGATTAAACACCTGAAAACGCTCCAGGCGTTGCGGAATACCGGGTCACTGGCAGCCGCCGCGGCGACGCTGCATCAGACCCAATCCGCCCTGTCTCACCAGTTCAGCGATCTGGAACAGCGCCTTGGCTTTCGGCTATTCATACGTAAAAGTCAGCCGCTGCGTTTCACCCCACAGGGTGAGATCCTGTTGCAACTGGCCAGTCAGGTTCTGCCACAAATTAACCGCGCGTTGCAGGCCTGCAACGAACCACAACAAACCCGTCTGCGTATCGCCATTGAGTGCCATAGCTGTATTCAGTGGTTGACCCCGGCGCTGGAAAACTTCCGCGCCAAATGGCCGCAGGTGGAGATGGATTTTAAATCCGGCGTGACGTTTGACCCCCAACCGGCGCTCCAGCAGGACGAGCTCGATCTGGTGATGACCTCTGACATTCTGCCGCGCAGCGGGCTGCATTATTCTCCGATGTTTGATTTTGAAGTTCGCCTGGTGCTGGCACCCGAGCATCCGCTGACCAGCAAAACGCAGATCACCCCGGAAGATTTAGCCAGCGAAACGCTGCTGATCTATCCGGTACAACGCAGTCGACTGGACGTCTGGCGTCATTTTCTTCAGCCCGCAGGGGTCAGCCCGTCACTGAAAAGCGTGGATAATACTCTGCTGTTGATTCAGATGGTGGCGGCAAACATGGGCATTGCTGCCCTGCCGCACTGGGTCGTGGAGAGTTTTGAACGCCAGGGTCTGGTGGTGACCAGAACCCTGGGAGAGGGCTTATGGAGCCGCCTGTACGCCGCCGTGCGTGATGGCGAGCAGCGCCAGCCGGTGACTGAGGCGTTTATTCGATCGGCGCGCAATCACGCCTGCGATCATCTGCCGTTTGTTCGGAGCGCGGAGCGACCCACTTTCGATGCACCCACAGTGAAGCCAATATCACCATCGCACCTGTAATAAAACTTGGCCAGTGAGGCTGTTGGTGCCAGATAGCCAGGTTGACCAGCAGCCCTGCGGGCACATGCATATTGTTCATAATACCCAGCGTCCCCGCATCAACCTGTGTCGCGCCGTAGTTCCACATAAAGTAGCCGATGCCTGAAGCGGCCACGCCCAGGAACACCAGAATTCCCCACTGGAGCGTGGTTTCCGGCATTTTCTGCGCATTGCCCAACATGAACCAGGCAACTACCGCCACCAGAAACGCGCCGATGTAAAACCATGCAAAGGCGTTATGCTGGGGCATCGGGCGCGTCTCCATCAGGCGTTTATAGCCCACCATCCCGATGGCAAAACTGATGTTGGAAAGCTGTACCAGCAGCAGACCAGTCCAGAAGTGATCGGTCACCTGGTCATAACGAATAATCCCTGCGCCAATCACCGCCAGCAGCGCGCTAAACGCATACCCCCAGCGCAGCCGCCGTTTACTCATCAGATCGTAAATCAGCGTGATATAGAGCGGCGTCAACACGGTAAACAACAGCAGTTCAGAGACAGTCAGATAGAGATAAGCGTGGAAACTCAGCATATACATGATGCCAAGCTGCATGGCTCCCACCAGCATATAAAGCCCGATAGTTTTCAGGCTGTGCCCGCGCGTACGCAGGAAAGGCAGGAATACCAGCGCCGCCAGACCGACCCGAACCAACACGGCAAAGTAGCTATCGACGTGCCCGGCAAGGTATTCCCCGAACAGGCTGAAGGAGAAAGCCCACAGGATCGTGGTAATGATCAGTAACGCCACAATGGATATCTCGTAGAATATGGAGTATCCATTGTAGCGGAGAGTTAAGTTGACAACTGATTAATTAATCAGCATTCATCTTAGCGTAAGAAGAGATCGCGCAGATAATGCGGCACCGCATCGTCGATATTAGAGCCGATCACTTCCAGTTCCGGATGCAGATCCTTCAGGCGTTGATGCGCCCCGGCCATAATGCAGCCTTTGCCTGCCATTGACAGCATTTCAGCGTCGTTCATCCCGTCGCCAAAGGCGATGCAGTCTTTGAGGCTGTAACCCATCGCGTTGGCGACCGCCTCCAGCGCATGGCCTTTCGACACGCCGCCCGCCATCACTTCCAGACAGGTGAGCGTGGAGAAGCTCACGTTCACCCGATCGCCCCAGCGCGCATTAATAGCTTGTTCCAGCGGCAGCAGGACGTCATGAGAATGACTGGTGAAGAACACTTTGCTGACGCCTTCCGGCTCCAGTAAACCCGGTTCAAACAGCGAGTAATGGAACACCGCCTCTTTGAAAAATCGCATTTCATCCGGACGATGGCGGTTCATAAACCATTCGTCATCGCGATAGACGTTAGTGATGATATCCGGGTTCGCGTTCACCACCCCAAACAGATCGCTGGCAATATCGCGGTCCAGATTATGGGTAAACACCAGATTGCCATCCATATCATGCACACGCGCGCCGTTGGAGGTAATCATATAGCACTTAATCTCCAGATTATCGCGAATCTGCCCCACATCGACATGATGTCGACCGGTCGCAAAGACAAAGTTAACGCCGCGTGCGGTCAGCAGCTTCAATGTCTCTTTCGCGTAAGGGGATAGGGTATGGTCGGGAGAAAGCAGTGTGCCATCTAAATCAGACGCAACAATCTGATACATATAAAAATTCAACCTCTGAGCAAAGCGGTTTCCGCTGATGAGTTATGCTTGTTGAAAAAATCAACGATAGCCTGAAGCGCAACTGAGCGCATAGCGTCCTTTTCAAAAAGGATCTCATGGTAAGCGCCTTTAATGACCAGCGGATGCCCCCCTTCGACAGGATGGCCCGCTGCGGCGCGGAGTTCACAAAAACGTTCGTGCATGCGGTTATCCACCACACGCTCTTCTTCAGCCTGAATCAGCAGAGTTGGCGTGGCGTCATCGCCCGCGCCTGCCAGCACCTGTTCAGCCGCCAGGATGCCTTCCCGTACCCAATGAAAGGTTGGGCCGCCGACGCGCAGCTGCGGCTCATCGGCATAAAAACGTAAATTACGCCGATAGCGTTGTCGACTGTGCGTTAATAAATTCATGCCAAAGGGCAATGCCCGCCAGCGTCCGGTGCCGATCGCATACCCTTCCCGGATACGCTGATGACCTTCGGCCCAGTCGAGGATATGGCGTACCATCCAGTCCGGCAAACGCATCACAATACCAAACATTGGCGCGCAGAGCGCGATCGCATCGCACTGATGCGGATGGCGCTGCAAAAACAGCGTCGCAATCGCCCCGCCCATTGAGTGTGCCAGAATATAACGTTTACGCCACGGTCCCGGCTGCACTTCTTGTCCCCAGAACGCCGATAAATCATCAACATAGTCGTTGAAATTGTCGACATGTCCGCGATTAGGATCCGATAGCATACGCCCGGAACGCCCCTGACCGCGATGGTCAATAATGAGGACATCAAAGCCCAGATGAAACAGGTCATACGCCAGCTCAGCGTACTTTACATAGCTTTCAATTCGCCCCGGACAGATGACAATGACACGATCGTTATGCGCTGCGCGAAACCGGACAAACCGCACCGGCACACGACCGACGCCGGTCAATTCCGCTTCCTCACGCTGACGCCAGAAGTCTGTCAGCGGCCCCATGGAAAAAGCCGCAAACGCGTTTTCTCTCGTTTCCCAGTCTTTTTGCTGCTGAAACATCGGGTATCCAGCCTCGTTTACCAGGTAAAAATCGTTTTTTTAATCATGTCTGACACAACACCGCAACAGTAGCGTATTGTGGCATATACCCGTCATACTTCAAGCTGCAGATGCGTTGGCTTTCCTCGCTCATCCCCGTCATGTACTCCCTGTACGCGCCTGGGATTTCGCTGCGTCGCCGCCTTTGTGCAACTCGAATTATTTAGTGTATTTAAAGTGCAATCAGGGAGTTTCTCATGACTTTTGAATGGTGGTTCGCCTACCTGCTGACATCCATAATTTTGAGCCTTTCGCCCGGTTCCGGCGCCATCAATACCATGACGACTTCCCTTAATCACGGCTATCGCGGCGCAGTGGCGTCGATTGCCGGGTTACAGGCCGGACTGGGCATTCATATCGTGCTGGTCGGCGTCGGTCTGGGCACGCTGTTTTCACGCTCCGTCATCGCCTTTGAGGTGCTGAAATGGGCGGGCGCGGCCTATCTGATTTGGTTAGGTATCCAGCAATGGCGCGCCGCCGGTGCGATTGATCTGAATGCTATGGCCCAGACCCAGTCGCGCGGTCGCCTGTTTAAACGCGCCGTATTCGTGAACCTGACAAACCCTAAAAGCATCGTCTTCCTGGCGGCCCTTTTCCCACAGTTCGTGATGCCAAAAGAACCCCAACTGATGCAGTACATCGTGCTCGGCGTAACCACTATTGCAGTCGACATCGTGGTGATGATCGGCTACGCCACGCTGGCGCAGCGTATCGCGTTGTGGATCAAAGGACCGAAACAGATGAAAGCGTTGAATAAAGTTTTCGGTTCGCTGTTTATGCTGGTGGGTGCACTGCTGGCGTCGGCGCGCCACGCCTGACCGGTTGCCGGATAGCAACTGGCACGTATCCGGCACGAAGACTTAGCGCGAAATGATCAGATGGATACCGAACCCCGCGAACAACGCCCCGGCAAAACCGTCGATCCATTTCGCCATACGCTGGTAGCCACGACGCATTTTCGGCAGCGCAAACAGGCTGGCAACCACGGTAAACCACGCGAAAGTCTCAACGATAATCAGCACGAAAATCCCCCAACGCGCGGCAGTACCGACGCTGTCGCCGACAAACAGAGAAAAGACCGAACCGAAGTAGATGATGGCTTTCGGGTTAGCCAGGTTCGTCAGTAACCCTTTCAGGAAACTGCGACCGCTTTGCGCCAGCTCAACCTGCGGCGTGGGTGCCGCGACATCCTGCTTTTTCAACGCGCCACGCAGCATCTGGTAGCCCATCCAGCACAGATACAGGCCGCCGCCGACCATGATAATAGTGTGTAGCCAGGCCATTTTTTCGATGATCAGATGCAGGCCGAGCAGCGCGATGCCCGCCCAGACCATGACGCCACAGGTAATGCCCAGCACGCCCATCATCGCTTCTTTACGCGAGCGGCTGACCGCCGTCTGCGAGACAAAAAAGAAATCCGGCCCTGGGCTCATCAGTGCCACAATGTGCACCATCGCCACGGTGAGAAATAACATTAACATGATGAAAATACTCGCGGGGGAAACAGTTCAGTGAGTCACCATCCTGGCACTTTTTTGCCCGGCTGACTACTCTTCGTCGTCACCATCAACGTGCGCGCGGATCAACGCCATAAACGCTTTACCGAAGCGTTCCAGTTTGCGCATTCCCACCCCGTTGACGCTGAGCATTTCGCTCGCGGAAACCGGCATCTGTTCCGCCATCTCAATCAGCGTGGCGTCGTTGAAGACGACGTACGGCGGGATATTCTCTTCATCAGCAATAGCTTTACGCAGCTTGCGCAGTTTGGCGAACAGTTTGCGATCGTAATTGCCGCCGAAAGATTTCTGCATGACGCGCGGTTTCAGGGCGACAATACGCGGCACTGCGAGTTGCAGGGCGACCTCGCCGCGCAGCAGCGGACGTGAAGCATCGGTGAGCTGTAGCGCGGAATGCTGGGCGATATTTTGCGTAACGAAGCCCAGGTGAATCAACTGGCGGATCACGCTCACCCAGTGCTCGTGACTCTGCTCGCGCCCCATACCGTACACCTTGAGCTTGTCGTGGCCGAGTTCGCGAATACGCTGGCTGTTAGCCCCGCGTATCACTTCCACCACGTAACCCATCCCAAAACGCTGGTTTACCCGACCAATGGTCGAGAGCGCAATCTGTGCGTCCTTCACGCCATCGTACTGTTTTGGCGGATCAAGACAGATATCGCAGTTGCCGCACGGTTCCTGACGCCCTTCACCGAAGTAGTTAAGCAGCACCAGACGACGACAGGTTTGCGCCTCGGCAAACGCGCCCATCGCGTTCAACTTGTGCCGTTCGATATCCTGTAGCTGTCCCTGCGGTTTTTCTTCCAGGCAGCGGCGCAGCCACGCCATATCCGCCGGATCGTAAAACAGCATCGCCTCCGCGGGCAGGCCGTCTCGCCCAGCACGACCGGTCTCCTGGTAGTAGGACTCAATGTTGCGGGGAATATCGAAATGCACCACAAAACGCACGTTAGGTTTGTTGATGCCCATGCCAAAAGCGACGGTCGCCACCACGATTTGCAGGTCGTCGCGCTGGAATTTCTCCTGCACGTCGGCGCGGATGTGATTTTCCAGCCCTGCATGGTATGCCGCGGCGCTAATGCCCCGGCTTTGCAGACGCGCGGCGGTGTCCTCCACTTTCGCACGACTGTTACAGTAAATAATCCCGGATTTACCACGCTGTTCCTGCACGTAACGCATCAGTTGATCGAGCGGTTTAAACTTCTCCATCAGCATGTAGCGAATGTTCGGACGGTCAAAACTGCTGATCTGGATTAAGGGATCGTTCAGTCCCAGCAGACGAACAATATCCAGCCGTGTGGTTTCATCAGCGGTCGCGGTCAGCGCGACAAATGGCAGTGTGGGAAAACGCTGTCTGAGCTGGCCGAGTGCGGCATATTCCGGGCGGAAATCATGTCCCCACTGCGAGATACAGTGCGCTTCGTCCACGGCCAGTAACACCGGATTCCAGTGCGCCAGGTGCTCAAGGAAGTTATCCAGCATCAGGCGTTCAGGAGCGATATACAGCAGACGGATTTGTCCGGTACGACACCCCGCCATCACTTCAAGCTGCTGCTCGCGGGTTTGCGTCGAATTCAGACAAGCGGCCGCCACGCCGTTCGCCAGCAGTTGGTCGACCTGATCTTTCATCAGGGAAATCAGCGGCGAAACCACCACGGTCAGGCCATTGAGCAGTAAGGCAGGGATTTGATAGCAGAGGGATTTACCGCCCCCGGTCGGCATCACGACCAGGCAGTCGCGCCCCGAAACGACGGTGTCGATGATCGCTTCCTGACCCGGGCGAAACTGCTGGTAGCCAAAGGTTTCTTGCAAAACCTGCTTAGCTCCAGATTCCAGATTCAACACTTCCGCCTGCGCCACATTAACCCCGTTCGCTTAAATCAAAACAGGCGCTATTTTCAGCGCCTGAGGGAGAAACTGCAATGTTTAAAACACAATCATCGATCAGAAGATATCGTTGAGCATCACACCCACACCAACGCGCGTCTGATTAAAGTTATAGTCGATCAGCGATTCGCCATACCCGCTATATACCTGGGTATAGAGACGAATATGCTTCGTCATCGGATAACTCAGCCCCAGCTCCGCGCCGCCGTAACCGGTATTCCAGTTGTACTGGCCCTTCGCGCTCAGGACCGCATCGCCCAGGTGATAGCCGACCTTAAGCTGATAATAGCCCATGTATTTGGTGATATCTGGATTATCGTCGGTACTGCCGATGACGTACCACGGTTTAACCTCTACCAGCCAGTTGCCATTTTCCGCCATCAGACGCGTGTAAAGACGGTTCCAGCTACGTGATGTCGGATCGGAACGCCCGTTCGAATCATGGTTGTACCCCATTTCCACGTCGCGCAGCGTCCATCCGGCAACGCGGTAATCGGTAGCAAAACCCAGGAACAGCTGCGGTTCATAGTTGGTTTCACGAAATGGTGACGACTCTTTTGTATTGGATAACTGCCACCAGGACTTCTGCGTATAAGAGGCGCCCAGAACCGAATTCGGCCCCATAATCCCACGCCAGATCGGAAACGCCAGGCTCAGCTGGAACTTCACTTCATCTTTGCGGGCATTTTCTGACCAGTTGTAGGAACTGATCGCTTCTTTGTTCATGTCGCTGGTATTGGTGTAGATCAGATAGTTCGTATCGTAGGGATAGAGCGTAAAAGGATTATCATGCTCCTGCAGCATATTGGCGATAATACTGCCCCGCACCGCCGGTGCATCATGAACCTCTTTCACCGTCGCCTCTTGCGCATACGCCGCCAGCGGCAGCAGTGTTGCTGGTAGCAACCAAGCCAGAATCGCCCGCATTCTTGTTGTTCTCCTGAACGAAAAATTTTTGATTTGTCTATTATTCTGCCAACCATTTTACATATTTACACACATCCTCGTTAGTTATCCCGTCTTAAAGTGGAAAACAACATTTAAGAAGCATAACATCAACATTTCATTAACCAATGGAGTGTTGGAATCGTATGTCTGCCGTACTGACTGCTGAACAAGTCCTGAAGCTTGTGGGCGAAATGTTTGTCTACCACATGCCGTTCAACCGGGCGCTGGGCCTGGAACTGGAACGCTATGAGAAAGAGTTTGCCCAACTGGCGTTTAATAATCAGCCGATGATGGTGGGAAACTGGGCGCAAAGCATACTGCATGGCGGGGTGATCGCCTCTGCGCTGGACGTGGCTGCCGGGCTGGTGTGTGTCGGCAGTACTCTGACGCGCCATGAAACCATCAGTGAAGACGAACTGCGCCAGCGGCTGTCTCGCATGGGGACCATCGATCTGCGCGTAGACTACCTGCGTCCGGGTCGGGGCAATCGCTTTACCGCCACCAGCAGTCTGCTGCGCGCCGGGAATAAAGTCGCCGTCGCGCGTGTGGAATTACACAACGAAGAGCAGCTTTATATTGCCAGCGCCACCGCCACTTATATGGTGGGGTAAAAACAGGTAAACTGTTGTTACATTTCAGACATGAGTTTTCCCGATGGATGCAAAACAAACGCGGCTGGGCGTGTTACTCGCGCTTGCCGCCTATTTTATTTGGGGGATCGCTCCGGCGTACTTCAAGCTAATTTATTATGTTCCCGCAGATGAAATCCTGACCCATCGCGTGATCTGGTCGTTTTTCTTTATGGTGGCGCTGATCAGCATTAGCCGACAGTGGTCGAGCGTAAAAGCGCTGCTGAAAACACCGAAAAAGATCTTCCTGTTGGCGCTCTCGGCGGTACTCGTGGGGGGCAACTGGCTGTTGTTTATCTGGGCGGTAAACAACCACCATATGCTGGAAGCCAGCCTGGGTTATTTTATCAACCCGCTGGTGAACATTGTGCTGGGAATGCTTTTCCTCGGTGAACGCTTCCGTCGGATGCAGTGGCTGGCGGTAATTCTGGCGACCTGTGGCGTTCTGGTGCAGCTCTGGACCTTCGGTTCACTACCCGTCATCGCGCTGGGACTGGCGTTCAGCTTTGCCTTTTACGGTCTGGTACGCAAAAAAATCGCCGTTGAAGCGCAAACCGGGATGCTGGTGGAAACTTTGTGGCTGTTGCCTGTTGCCGCCATCTACCTGTTCGGTATCGCCGACAGCTCAACCAGCCATATGGGGCAGAACCCGATGTCACTCAACCTGCTGCTGATTGCCGCCGGGGTGGTGACCACGGTTCCGCTGCTGTGCTTTACCGGTGCGGCGACGCGCCTGCGCCTTTCTACGCTGGGCTTCTTCCAGTACATCGGCCCGACGCTGATGTTCCTGCTGGCCGTCACGTTCTACGGTGAAGTGCCGGGCGCGGATAAAATGGTGACATTTGCCTTTATCTGGGTCGCGCTGGCGATCTTCGTGACGGATGCGATTTATACGCAGAGACGGGGACGTCGGAGTTAGGGGGGTTGCCGGATGGCGGCTGTGCCTTATCCGGCCTATGATGATGTACTTTCTGTAAGCCGGATAAGCGAAGCGCCATCCGGCATAACCATTACAGCCAGTTCTTCCGTTTAAAGTACAGATACGGTGCCAGACCGGCGAGCAGCATAAAGATAATCGCGCCCGGGTAGCCAAAGCTCCACTTCAGTTCAGGCATAAACTCAAAGTTCATCCCATAGCTGGATGCCACCAGCGTCGGCGGCAGGAAAACCACGGAAACCACCGAGAAGATCTTGATGATGCGGTTCTGCTCGATGTTGATAAAGCCCATCGCCGCCTGCATCAGGAAGTTCACTTTCTGAAACAGGGATTCATTGTGCGGCAGCAGGGATTCGATATCTCGCAGGATCTCGCGCGCCTGTTCCAGTTGTCCGCCCGGTAAACGCGCCTTGCGGACCAGGAAGTTCAGCGCACGCTGGGTATCCATCAGACACAGGCGGACTTTCCAGCCGATATCTTCCAGTTCTGCCAGCGTCGAGAGGGCTTCATCGTACTCATCGCCCTGGTGCCCTTCCATAATCACCCGACTCAGCTCTTCCAGATCGCTGTAGATGTTTTCGATTTCATCCGCCAGCTGTTCGATTTTGGTTTCGAACAGATCCAGCAGCAGTTCATAGGCGTTACCGTCAACCATGGCCTGGCTGCGGGCGCGCATACGATACAAACGAAACGCGGGCAGCTCACGTTCACGCAGGGTAAACAGGCGGCCATCGCGGATGGTGAATGCCACGGTGGAGTTACCCGCGTGGTCTTCTGCATCTTCGAAGAAGAAAAAGGAGTGGATGTGCAGACCGTCTTCGTCTTCGAAGAAACGGGCGGATGCTTCGATGTCTTCCAGTTCAGGACGGGTCGCCAGGCTCTGGCCCAGCTCAGATTGTACGCGCAGTCGCTCGTCGTCGTCGGGCTCGACCAGGTCGACCCAGACGGCATCAATCAGGGTTTGTGACTCTTCGACTTCCAGCCGGGTGAGTCGGTTATTTTCCAGTTGAAATGCGCTCAGCATGACCGGGACTCCCAATGCTTAAAAATATCGGACAGTTCGGTGGGCACACAGAAACAAATTGGGTTTCAGACCATTAAACAGCCTGACTCAGCGCGACGGGAAAAAAGAGAAGGTCGCTGACAACCGCTAAGGCTATCAGCAAAAAGGGATAGCCTTAGGAGTTGATCCTGGATGACAGGATAATGAGCCAGTATCTACTGGGTGTGTCCAAGGCGAATGTCCTCTTAGCGTAATCGTGCGCGCATGTTACGCCAGCAAAAATTTGCCGTCAACACGCAACGAAACGCGAAAAAGTAATAATTTCCCCTTATGCAGAAAGGTTAGCAGAGGGGGAAATTAAAGTGATAATTATCTATAAGTTAGACCGTTTCTAACTTCGCATACGCAGCAACGAGCCATTTAATTCCCTGTCCCTGGAAAGCCACCTGCAACCGGCTGTGTTCGCCGCTGCCCTCCAGATTCACAATGGTGCCCTCGCCGAACTTAGCATGGCGCACACGCTGGCCCAGCTTGTAACCGGTGTCGTTTTCCGCCATCGGCGTCCCCATCCGCTGATGGCTCACCGGACGGCTGATCGTTGCACGCAGACGGACCTCTTCAACGCACGCTTCCGGCAACTCACCGATGAAGCGCGACGGACGGTGATACACCTCTTTGCCATACAAGCGACGCGTTTCGGCATAGGTTAGGGTCAGTTTCTGCATCGCACGGGTCACGCCGACATAGGCCAGACGACGCTCTTCTTCAAGGCGTCCGCCCTCATCCAGTGACATCTGGCTGGGGAACATCCCCTCTTCCATCCCGACGATAAACACCTGCGGGAACTCCAGCCCTTTCGCCGAGTGCAGCGTCATGAGCTGTACCGCATCCTGCCAGGTATCCGCCTGCCCTTCGCCCGCTTCCAGCGCCGCATGGGAGAGAAATGCCTGCAACGGCATCAGATCTTCGTCTTCGTCGTTGTAGCTGAACTGGCGCGTCGCCGTCACCAGTTCCTCTAAGTTCTCGATGCGGGTCTGACCTTTCTCGCCTTTCTCCTGCTCGTACATCATGCGCAGGCCGGAATCTTTAATCACCCGGTCAGTCTGCACGTGCAGCGGCATATCTGCCGTTTCCTGCGCCAGTGCGTCAATGAGTTCCATAAAGCGTTGCAGCGCACTGGCGGCACGACCGGCCAGCGCTTTTTCCTGCAACAGTTCGCGGCACGCCTGCCACAACGTGAGCTGGCGATCGCGTGACGTCTGGCGCACCACGTCCAGCGTCCGATCGCCAATCCCGCGCGTCGGGGTATTCACCACGCGTTCAAAGGCGGCGTCATCATTGCGGTTCGCAATCAGGCGCAGATAAGAGAGCGCATCTTTGATTTCCTGACGCTCGAAGAAGCGCATGCCGCCGTATATGCGGTACGGCATACTGGCCTGTAGCAGCGCCTCTTCCAGCACACGCGACTGGGCGTTACTGCGGTAGAGAATAGCGCACTGCTCCAGCGCGCCACCGTTGTCCTGCCAGGTTTTGATCCGGTTGACGACAAAGCGCGCTTCATCCAGCTCGTTAAACGCGCAGTAGAGTGAAATGGGCTCGCCTTCGACGCCATCGGTCCACAGCTTTTTACCCAGACGCCCATTGTTGTTCTCGATCAGAGCGTTCGCCGCGCTGAGAATATTACTGGTTGAGCGGTAGTTCTGCTCAAGACGGATGGTTTGCGCACCGGGGAAGTCGTTCAGGAAGCGCTGGATGTTTTCTACCTGCGCGCCGCGCCAGCCGTAGATCGACTGGTCGTCATCGCCCACGATCATCACTTTGCCGGTATCGCCAGCCAGCAGACGGATCCAGGCATACTGGATGTTGTTGGTATCCTGGAATTCGTCCACCAGGATATTCGTGAAACGTTCGCGGTAGTGCTGAAGAATATGCGGTTTGTTGAGCCACAGCTCATGCGCGCGCAGCAGTAGTTCGGCAAAATCCACCAGCCCCGCACGATCGCACGCTTCCTGATAGGCCTGATACACCTTCTGCCAGGTCTGCTCAATCGGGTTACCGAAACTCTGAATATGATGTGGGCGCAGACCTTCGTCTTTCTGTCCGTTGATGTACCACATCGCCTGACGCGCCGGCCACTGCTTCTCGTCGAGGTTCATCGCCTTAATCAGACGCTTGAGCAGACGCAACTGGTCTTCGCTGTCGAGGATCTGAAAATCCTGCGGCAAATTCGCATCCATGTGATGCGCGCGCAACAGTCGGTGCGCCAGACCGTGGAAAGTGCCGACCCACATGCCGCCCTGGCTGGTGCCCATAATCTGGCCGATACGGTGACGCATCTCCGCCGCCGCTTTATTGGTAAAGGTTACCGCCATAATCGAATACGGCGAGTTATTTTCTACCGTCAGCAGCCAGGCGATACGGTGTACCAGTACGCGTGTCTTACCGCTCCCTGCCCCCGCGAGAACCAGCACGTTGCTACGTGGCGCGGCCACCGCTTCGCGCTGTTTATCATTGAGGCTGTCGAGCAGATAAGAAACGTCCATTGGCACCGCCGCATTAAAAGAAGTAGGGCGGATAAGCGTCGCGCCATCCGCCAAAAAGCTGTGTATTTATACAGAACTGCTGGTGATTATATCAGCGAGGTCAGAGATGCCAACTGTGAAATCTCAATATGTGGCAGTAAGCGGCTGTCAAAAGTGTGCATCAGGTCGGCATTTTCCGGTTTAATCCAGCAGGCCTGCAACCCACTGCGGATCGCCCCGGCAACGTCGGTCGTCAGATCGTCGCCCACGTGCAGGATCTCGCCGATCGGCACAGTTAACTTTTCCGCCGCCAGAAAGTACATATCACTGAACGGCTTTGAGCGTCCGTCCGGACCGGCGCGCAGCACAAATTCGAAATAGTCGCCGAGGCCGAACAGCTCCGGCTGCGCGTTGCCGTTGGTGATCGCCACCAGCGGCCACTTTCTCGCTAACGCTTTCAGCGTGTCGTGCGTCTCTTGCGGGACATCGACCTGACTGCGCCACTTCGCAAAGTTCATCATCGCGGCATTCGCCCCCGCAACCGCCTCCTGCGCGGAGAGTCCGGCGTTTAGCATGGCACGCTCGACGGCGCGATGACGCCAGCGGGTGACATCGTGGTAAATTTCCGGCTCCGCTTCCCGTACCGCCTGACGCAAGCGTTGCAGATCAGTATTTTGCAGCGTGCGTAGCGCCGGATGGTAGTTTTGCACAAAGGCGAGCGCTTCCTGTTCGGTGCGCTGGATAACCGGACGGTTATCGTAAAGAGTGTCATCGAGATCGAACGTGATCGCCGAGATGGGTCCTGGAGACCGGTAAAAACGCATTATTTCCCCCGTTTGGCGCGTGGATGCGCCGCATCGTACACCGAGGCCAGGTGTTGAAAATCAAGATGAGTATAGATTTGCGTGGTCGAGAGGTTGGCGTGTCCCAGCAGTTCCTGTACGCCTCGCAGGTCACCGCTCGATTCCAGCATATGCGTGGCAAACGAGTGGCGCAGCTTATGCGGATGCACGTGGCTGTTTAACCCCTGCTTAATGCCCCACTCGGCAAAACGCTTTTGCACGTTGCGCGCGGAAATACGGTTGCCCAGCTTCGACAGGAACAGCGCGTCTTCCTCGCTGCCAAACAACCCGCGCAGATCCAGCCAGTGCTCAATCCACGCCACCGCATTGCGACCAATGGGCAGGCGACGCTCTTTGCTGCCTTTCCCCATCACCCACACTTCACCGCTGTCGAGATCCAGATGTTTGATGTCCAGCCCCACCAGCTCCGACAAACGCAGACCCGCACCGTACATCACCTCCAGCATCGCGCGGTCGCGCACGGCGAGCGGATCGTTAAGGTCGATATCCAGCAGACGGTTCACATCATCAACATCGATATTTTTCGGCAAATGGCGCGGCGCTTTGGGTGCCTGTACCCCTTTCGCCGGATTGGCTTTCAGCTTGCCTTCGCTAACCATCCAGTCGAAGAAGCTGCGCAGAGCAGAGAGGCGTAGCGCAAGACTCGCAGGGCCAAGTCCTTTACGGCGGCTGCGCACCGCGAAACTGCGCACCATTGCAGCGTCACATTGTTGCCAGCTTTGTAGTCCGGTTTCGCCGGCTAAAGCGATGATGGCATCAAGCTGACGCTGATAGTTTTTCAGCGTGATGGGGCTAAGCTGGCGTTCTACGCCCAGATAGCGCAGAAATCGGGTGACATCGGTGGCAAAGTCCGTCATACGCGTTCAATCCAGCGCTCCAGCAGATCCGGCATCATTAGCGCGATTTCATGCAGGAGTTGCGTTCCCTGGCCTGCCTGATAGTGATGCGTGTCGCGGCTGCTGAACAAAATGACGCCCAAATCGCCGTCACGTCCCAGCATCGACATCGCCACCGAACCAATCGCCTTCGCTTCCGGCAACACCACCAGCAATTCCGGACCGTTTAAGGTGCCCAGATAGTGCTGCTCCTGCCCCAGCCGCTGAATACGCAGCGGTTCGAAGGCCTGGCGGCTTAACGCCAGATGGGTATAGCTTGACGGCGCGCCGAGACGCCAGCGATCGGGAAACAGGCGCACCGTGGCACCGGCAAGGCCCAGTTCACGCGCCCAGCGATGAAAGCGCATCAGCATATCGTCCAGGCTGGTCGCGGCAACCAGACGTCCCTGCAAATGCAACAGGCGATAAAACAGGCTTTCGTTGGCATTCGCCTGCGCCATCAACAGCGACATATTTTCTTCAAGGACGTTAATGTGATTACGCGCGCGGGCCATGTGCCACTCAACGAGCGAGACGGTGCCCCGCACCGGGTGCGGCACCCGCATCGCTTCCACGGCATGCGCATTGCGGATAAAAAACTCAGGGTTTTTCTGCAGATAGTCGACGACCGCCCGGTCATCGAGTTCCGTAAGCGTTTCCTGTAGTTCTTCCCCTGGCTGCTTCATAGATGGATAAACCCGTCATAGACATGTGCCGCCGGGCCAGTCATGTATAACGGATGACCCGGACCTTTCCAGGCGATATCAAGGCGACCGCCCGGTAATTCCACGCGGACCTCTTCCGCCAGCAAACCTTGCTGAATGCCGACGGCGACGGCCGCGCACGCGCCGCTCCCACAGGCCTGTGTCTCTCCCGCGCCGCGCTCATAAACGCGTAGGCGAATATGCTCGCGTTTCATGATCTGCATAAAACCGATATTGGCCCGTTCAGGAAAACGTTCGTGACTTTCCAGAACCGGTCCTAGCGTTTCCACCGCCGCCGTATCAACATCGTCGACCTGAATCACACAGTGCGGATTACCCATTGAAACGACACCGCACAATATTGTCTGTTCCGCCGCTCGCATAATATAGGTCTTTTCCGCTTTGTTAGCGCGAAAAGGCACCTGCGATGGCTCAAAATTGGGTTCACCCATGTTGACGCGCACTAACTCATCGTCCGTCACGCTCAACACCATCCGCCCATTCGCCGTACTGACGCGAATATCACGTTTGTTGGTTAACCCCTTGAGGCGCACAAAACGGGCAAAACAGCGCGCGCCGTTACCACACTGCGACACTTCACTGCCGTCGGCATTAAAAATGCGGTAATGAAAATCCAGCTCAGGATCGTACGGAGGTTCAACCACCAGCAGTTGATCAAACCCCACCCCCAGATGCCTGTCAGATAAACGACGGATCAATTCTGGCGAAAAAAAGACATTCTGCGTTACCGCGTCGACGACCATAAAATCGTTGCCAAGGCCATGCATTTTAGAGAATTGCATTATTCACTCCGTTCACGCGGGTACAGAAACACACCGTCAGTAGTTCACCTGGGAAGGCCCATCTCCCGTGGCACGATCGTTTTGATCGGGCGTGGTGGATTGCGTTTGTGTATCAACCGGTTTAGTCGGCGGCGGTGCATTTTTATCAGCCGGAGGGAAATAGAGCGGCCCTTTAAGGCCACAACCCGTCAGGCTGAACAGAGTGAGAAGAACAGCGAGTGCCTGAAACACGTTTTTCATTATGGATTGCCTGTAAGTTCATACTTTCTGTTTTCTATCATCGCAGGAGAAGGCGTAAAAGCAAGAGTTTGCCTGTAATCTGCAACGCGATTTGTTTCAGGTTATACTGCCGCCATCACGAAAAAACGGGAAACGACAATGAACGACAGTGAATTTCATCGCCTGGCCGATACCTTGTGGATGACCATCGAAGAACGTCTTGACGACTGGGACGGCGACAGCGATATCGACTGCGAAATCAATGGCGGCGTACTGACCATTAGCTTTGAAAACGGCAGCAAAATCATTATTAACCGTCAGGAACCGCTGCACCAGGTGTGGCTGGCGACCAAACAGGGCGGCTACCATTTTGACCTGAAAGGGGACGAATGGGTTTGCGACCGGAGCGGAGAAACCTTCTGGGATCTGCTGGAACAGGCGGCAACGCATCAGGCGGGCGAAGAAGTCAGCTTCCGTTAAGTCTTATTTGCCGGATAACATCCGGCAAAACTATCACGAGAAATACTGCTGCAACTGCGGCGTGTCGTTATCCTGATTGGCTGGCGGAACGTTGCCGAGTGATTGTGCGCGGAACGGGATCACCTGTGCGCGTCCGTCCGTATTCACAATCTGATAGAACTGCGGCAGGTTGAAGTTGATGAAACTGGAGCCGTAGGTAAAGCGGTCGTGCGACGAGGAGTAGAAACGGCTGACGTCGCGCACCAGCTCTTCTTTGCTGCCTTCGCAGTGATGATACACTTCCGCCCGGTTACTCTCGTCCAGAATGTAGATGTTAAAGCCCTTCTCATCACCGGTCTCTTCAAAGAAGAACTGAATGATCCCTTCGCTGGCGAAGCCATCCACGACCGACGGCAGTTTCACCTGATTGGTTTCCACCTGAACTGACAGGCCGTGCAATTTGTTATGCGAAATTGCGCCGTAGAACTCAATGGCGTTTTCCAGCTTCTGTACCGACACATTCAGGCGTTCAAAGAACAGGCCCCATGTCTGACCGGAAACGCGCAATGCCTTAAAGCGCCCTGTCTCCTGACGGGTACTGGAGAGACGCAGCTCGATGCACTCTGAAACCAGTTGCTGCACGCGGGTACGAATCAAACCACGCAGATGCTGGCTGTAGCAGAACACTTCCACGCTGTCCGGCGGCGCGGCGTCCTGGTGCATTTTGCCCAGAATCGTTTTCAGTGCTTCTATCATCGCCTGTTCGCCGTTGAAATGCAGCGTACGCACTTCATTCCACGAGTTGCGGTACAGCAGATCTACGCTGCCCACCAGGCAATTTTGCTCTTCGCCAAAGCTGAAAACATCCAGCTTACGGAAGTCAAAATGGACCACCTGATTGCGGAATGCCGCCGTCGGGTCATATTCGAGGTTAACGATGATCGCCAGATGGCGAATTTCACACGGGCTGTAGAGCGCTTTCGGCGTCGGCGCAGGCAAACGCAGCGGGAAATGGTGCGACACATCGGCCACCATCTCCTGCAATTTCGGCAGATCGACAATGCCGTTGCCCTTAATAAACAGATGCGTGCGCGACGTCAGCAGACCGTTAAACCACGCCCAGGCCACCAGCTTATTCAGATAGCGGTTATATTCCAGCGGCTGATGGCTGATGATGGAATCCATGTTTGGCGCACGGTTGTAGAGATACCAACCTGAACGGTTGGCGCGACCTGGCGGAACGTGGATAAAGGTTAAGTTCGGTTCAGAGAGGTCCGGCGAAATCTGTGGGTTCACCAGCGTAACTTTACCGGGTAACGCTTCAAACGCGGCGTACAGCTTACGGGTCAGAACGCCAATATCCTGCGGGCTGGCGCTGACGCTGAGATTATTACGACGCGCAAAGCGGATCAGATTACGGTAGCTCTGCATCATAGCATCGAGCAGTTCGTTGTGCGCTTCACGTACCTGATCAATCTTCCAGTTCGCCCGGTTGTCGAGCATGGCCAGACGATTTTCGTCCCATCCCCACTCGCTTACTAACTGACTGAGCACTTCACGACGCCAGCCGACGCAGGCGCGTTCGCGGCTCAGTTTTTCGCAAACTTTTAAGTAGAAACATCGGCGCACTAAATCCAGGCGCGTCGGATCTTCAATCGCCGTGAGGTATTCCGTCACGCGTTCCAGCATCATGCAGTACGGGTCAAGACCAAACGAGACGATCTCGCCGTCATGCAGGCGCTGTTTAATGTCTTTCGCCAACAGGCGTGGATTGGGGTATTCCCAGGAGTAGGCTTCCAGCAACAGCGTTTTCAGCACCGCCTTGTACGGTGAATCGATACTTTTATACAGTTGCCAGAGGCTGGCGCCAAAGTACTCTTCAGCGGAGAGCGAGCTTAATCCGCCCAGGTCCAGCCATTCGTTTGGCGTGAGCACACCCTGAGCGTAGAGCGTCATAACGTAGTCGTCGTAATGCTCTTCTTCATCGCCCGGCACCATATTCCACAGAATACGCTTACCGGCGAGACGCACCGCGGTACGGTAGAATTCATCCAGCAGCAGGATATGCTGCGTCGAGCCACAGTCTTCACCACCCAGACTGCCGCTTTCATTATGGCGGAAACGGTTTTCATCAATCAGGAAGAAGCTGACTTCCACCCCCAGCGAAGCGGCCCAACTTTCCAGCAAACTGCATTTACGCTGCAGCAGTTGTCGTTCTTCACTGTCCAGCCAGGACTGGTGGCACACCCAGATATCAAGATCCGACGAACAGCTTTGTCCGACAGAGGAGGTGCTGCCCATGGAATAAACGCCGGTAATCGGCAACTCACCTTTTGGCGGATCCTGCGGCGCCAGACCGCGATACAGTTCCAGTTCGTTCAGATAGTGGCGTTGGGTTTCATCAGGCGTGTAAAAGCAAATGCCTCTGGGAACGTTACCATCGAGGTATCCCGGCATCAGCGGATGGTGATAGTGCAATAATGTCGGCAGAAGACTGTACACCTGCTGGAAAGCAGGTCCCATGGCAGCAAGCGCGCGATCCACACGCAGTTGATTAATGGCATCCAGTCTCTGTTTCAGAGTCTCAATATAGAGGTACAAGACGTATCGCCTGATGTTGCTACCCGTCATGCCGTCGATTGTCGCAGCGCGATCCGCTTACCAACAACCTTCACCATTCGGGATAAACCAAATGACAAAAATAACCGTTACCTTTTACGACCTTTTTTTTGTGCGTTCAGTCGAAAAAATGGCCTAAAACGTGATCAATTTAACACCTTGCTCATTGACCGTAAAGAAAGATGCGCTACATACAAGTGTAGCACCAATCGCTTCGCGTAAATTCTGAAGTACGCCCGGACGGTTTCTCGTCATTAAATACTGCCAGCCGCAACACAGCGTCTTATCCTTGACTTACCTTTGACCGTAACACTGACATCCCACTTGTAAGGATGTTAGGATGAACCACGGACGATAATGACGGTAACAAGCATGTTAGACAATGTTTTAAGAATTGCCACACGCCAAAGCCCCCTCGCGCTCTGGCAGGCACATTATGTCAAAGACGCTCTGATGGCGAGCCATCCCGGCCTGGTCGTGGAGCTGGTGCCTATGGTGACGCGTGGTGATGTCATTCTTGATACCCCACTGGCGAAAGTAGGCGGCAAAGGTCTGTTCGTAAAAGAGCTGGAAGTTGCGCTGCTCGAAAAACGTGCCGACATCGCGGTGCACTCAATGAAAGATGTTCCGGTTGAATTTCCGGAAGGTCTGGGACTGGTTACTATCTGTGAGCGCGACGATCCGCGCGACGCCTTTGTCTCGAACACATATAACACCCTTGATGAACTGCCCGCCGGCAGCATCGTGGGTACCTCCAGCTTGCGTCGCCAGTGTCAGCTGGCAGAACGCCGTCCGGATCTCGTCATTCGTTCACTGCGCGGCAACGTTGGAACCCGCCTGAGCAAGCTGGATAACGGCGACTATGATGCCATTATCCTGGCCGTTGCCGGTTTAAAACGCTTAGGGCTGGAATCGCGAATCCGCACGGCGCTTCCACCAGAAGTGTCGCTGCCTGCCGTGGGGCAAGGCGCGGTTGGCATCGAATGCCGCCTCGACGATAGCCGGACTCAGGCGCTGCTGGCCCCGCTGAATGATGAAATGACCGCACTTCGCGTCAAAGCCGAGCGCGCCATGAACACCCGCCTGGAAGGGGGCTGTCAGGTGCCAATTGGCAGCTATGCTGAAATCATTGATGGTGAGATTTGGCTACGCGCGCTGGTCGGTGCGCCAGACGGTTCACAAATGGTACGCGGAGAGCGCCGTGGCTCGCCCGATCAGGCGGAGCAGATGGGCATTTCGCTGGCCGAAGAGCTGCTGGATAACGGCGCGCGCGCGATTCTGACCGAGGTTTATAACGGAGAATCCCCCGCATGAGTATCCTGGTCACCCGCCCGTCTCCCGCAGGGGAAGCGTTAGTGAGCCGTCTGCGCACACTGGGGCAGGAGGCCTGGAGTTTTCCGCTCATCGAATTTACCCCGGGTCAGGATTTATCGCGACTGGCCGGGGTGTTTTCGACGATCACTGATAACGATCTGCTCTTTGTGCTGTCACAGCACGCGGTCTCTTTTGCCCATGCGCAACTGGAACGTGAAGGGCTGAAGTGGCCGGCCGCCGCGCACTATTTTGCTATTGGTCGCACGACCGCCCTGGCGCTGCATACCGTCAGCGGATATGACATTCGCTATCCACTGGATCGGGAAATCAGCGAAGTCTTGCTACAATTACCTGAATTACAAAATATTGCGGGCAAACGTGCGCTGATCTTACGCGGCAACGGCGGTCGGGAGCTATTAGGCGAAACCCTGGCGGCACGCGGTGCAGATGTCACGTTTTATGAATGTTATCAACGTAGTGCTAAACCTTACGATGGGGCACAAGAAGCGATGCGCTGGCAGTCGCGCGGCGTGACAACGATAGTGGTCACCAGCGGGGAAATGCTGCAACAGCTTAACGCACTAATCCCGCAGTGGTATCGCGAAAACTGGTTACTACGCTGTCGGCTTATTGTCGTCAGCGAGCGTCTGGCGCACCTCGCCCGGGAACTGGGCTGGCAAGATATTAAGGTCGCTGATAACGCCGACAACGATGCGCTACTGCGCGCATTACAATAACTCTCATAATGGGAAGCCATAATGACGGAACAAGAAAAATCCTCCGCCGTGGTTGAAGAGACCAGGGAGGCCGTGGAAACTCAGCCACAGCCAGCTACTGCTGAAAAAAAGAGTAAAAACGGCACTGCGCTCATCCTGAGTGCGGTGGCAATCGCCATCGCGCTGGCAGCCAGTGTTGGACTCTATGGCTGGGGAAAACAACAGGCGACCACACAGACCGCCACCAGCGATGCACTGGCTAATCAACTGACCGCGCTGCAAAAAGCGCAGGAAAGCCAGAAGGCGGAGCTGGAAGGCGTCATTAAACAGCAGGCGGCGCAGCTTGAGCAGGCCAACCGTCAGCAAACTGAACTGGCGAAACAGCTGGATGAAGTCCAACAGAAAGTCGCCACGATTTCCGGTAGCGATGCCAAAACGTGGCTGCTTGCGCAGGCCGATTTTCTGGTCAAGCTAGCCGGACGTAAGCTGTGGAGCGATCAGGATGTGACGACGGCGGCCGCACTACTGAAGAGCGCAGATGCCAGCCTCGCGGACATGAACGATCCCAGCCTGATTACCGCACGCCGGGCTATCACCGATGATATCGCCAGTCTTTCCTCCGTCGCTCAGGTGGATTACGACGGTATCATCCTGAAAATTAATCAGCTTTCTAATCAGATCGATAACCTGCGTCTGGCGGATAACGACAGCGACGGTTCACCGATGGACGCCGATAGCCCTGAGCTTTCCAGTTCAATCAGCGAATGGCGCGTCAATCTACAAAAAAGCTGGCAGAACTTTATGGACAGCTTTATCACCATCCGCCGCCGCGATGATACTGCGGTCCCGCTGTTAGCGCCGAATCAGGATGTCTATCTGCGGGAAAACATCCGCTCTCGTCTGCTGGTTGCCGCCCAGGCCGTGCCGCGCCATCAGGAAGAGACTTACCGTCAGGCGCTGGATAACGTCTCCACCTGGGTGCGTGCCTACTACGATACCGACGACGCCACGACAAAAGCCTTCCTTGAAGAAGTGGACAAGTTGAGCCAGCAGAGCATCACGATGGACGTACCGGAAACGCTACAAAGCCAGGCGATCCTCGAAAAATTGATGCAAACCCGCGTGCGTAACCTGCTGGCACAACCGGGCGCCGCGCCATCTGAAGCGCCCCCTGCGTCTGAAGCACCGCAGGCAGAAACCCCGGCAGCCGCGCCGCAAGGAGAATAATGATGCTAAAAGTATTATTGCTCTTTGTGCTGTTGATCGCGGGTATCGTGATCGGCCCGATGATTGCCGGTCACCAGGGTTATGTCCTGATCCAGACCGACACGTACAATATTGAAACCAGCGTGACTGGGCTGGTCATCATCCTGATCCTTGCGATGGTGGTACTGTTTGCCATCGAATGGCTGCTGCGCCGCCTCTTCCGGACTGGCGCACATACGCGCGGCTGGTTTGTGGGTCGCAAACGTCGTCGTGCCCGCAAGCAGACCGAACAGGCGCTGTTGAAACTGGCGGAAGGAGACTATCAGCAGGTTGAGAAGCTGATGGCGAAAAATGCCGATCATGCTGAACAGCCGGTAGTGAACTACCTGCTCGCCGCTGAAGCAGCGCAACAGCGTGGTGACGAAGCGCGCGCAAACCAACATCTGGAACGTGCGGCAGAACTCGCGGGCAACGACACGATCCCGGTTGAGATCGCGCGTGTCCGCCTGCAACTGGCGCGCAATGAGAACCATGCCGCGCGCCACGGCGTGGATAAATTGCTGGAGGTAACGCCGCGCCATCCGGAAGTACTGCGTCTGGCAGAACAGGCCTACATTCGCACCGGTGCCTGGAGCTCGCTGCTGGATATCATCCCGTCAATGGCGAAAGCGAACGTCGGTGATGAAGAGCATCGTGCGATGCTGGAACAGCAGGCGTGGATTGGTCTGATGGATCAGGCGCGCGCCGATCAGGGCAGCGATGGTCTACGCGAATGGTGGAAAAACCAGAGCCGTAAAACCCGTCATCAGGTCGCCCTGCAGGTGGCCATGGCCGAGCATCTGATTGAATGCGACGATCACGACATGGCGCAGCAAATCATTATCGACGGTCTGAAGCGTCAGTATGACGATCGCCTCGTGCTGCCAATTCCGCGTCTGAAAACCAATAATCCGGAACAGCTGGAGAAAGTCCTGCGTCAGCAAATCAAGACCGTCGGCGATCGCCCGCTGCTGTGGAGTACGCTGGGTCAGTCGCTGATGAAGCACGGCGAATGGCAGGAAGCGACCGTTGCCTTCCGCGCCGCGCTGAAGCAGCGGCCGGACGCGTACGATTACGCCTGGCTTGCCGACGCGCTCGACCGCCTGCATCAACCGGAAGAAGCGGCCACCATGCGCCGTGACGGCCTGATGCTGACGTTGCAGAATAATCCCCCGCAATAACGCCCTGACGCCCGGTGACGCTTCGCGCTCCGGGCATTAATCGCATACACAAAATCATTCAGGATGCATCGAGGCGGCAAGTCTGAGGATCCCCGGGAGCTTACATAAGTCAGTGACCGGGGTGAGCAGGCGCAGCCAACAAAGGGGCAGCCTGGAGGATGACGTATATGCATAAAAAAACGCCCGCTCTTTTGGAGCAGGCGTTAAACAGGTCTTTATGACAACATAAATGGGTGCTTCACTCAACGTTATGTCCATGGTGTTTGATGAGGCCGAAGCGACATCTGTCTGTGGACGATAAGCACCGTAAACGGCTCTGCATCATTCCTGAGTTTATGAGGCACTATGGCGAGCATAAGAGATGGAATGAGCATCTACCCGACTATTATTGCACATTGCATGCCAGGATTGCACCGCTAAAAATAGGGATTAAGATAATTCGCTATCCCTGTACTGGCGCGGGTTGTCGGCGATTTTGCCTTTTTCTGCCAGCCGGAAATACACCTCATTGTCGCTCAGCAGAGACAGATCTCGCCCGATATACGAAAGTCTTGAAATTTCAGAAGGTTAATCGTCACCAAATGGCGACAATGGCAAACAGGGTTGTCTCAGGGAAGCAACAGGGGGAAAAGAAGAAGAAAGTGTTGCGTAGAAAAAGAAAAACCCCGCCGAAGCGGGGTTCAAAATTGGTCGGCGAGAGAGGATTCGAACCTCCGACCCACTGGTCCCAAACCAGTTGCGCTACCAAGCTGCGCTACTCGCCGATGTACTGCTTTTTGAATTTTTAGTTCAATTCGTTAAGTCGTGGTGCGAGGGGGGGGACTTGAACCCCCACGTCCGTAAGGACACTAACACCTGAAGCTAGCGCGTCTACCAATTCCGCCACCTTCGCATTTCACAACTTTTAATAATGGGGTGGCTAATGGGATTCGAACCCACGACAACTGGAATCACAATCCAGGGCTCTACCAACTGAGCTATAGCCACCACTACAAATCTTTGTTACGCGGTATCAAAACCACCGCAGCTCCAGCACCGGGTAAATGGTGCGCCCGACAGGATTCGAACCTGAGACCTCTGCCTCCGGAGGGCAGCGCTCTATCCAGCTGAGCTACGGGCGCTTAGCGCCGTTGCGGGGGTGGATAATACGGACTTCACACCCCGCTGTCTAGTGCCTTTTTAAATAAAATGCGCGTTTGGTTACGCTTTGCGCGTTTTGTCGCTTATTCCCCCGTTTTCTGGGCGATACCCTGACGGTTGAGGCCAAAAACCTTGTAAACAGCCGTCACGGAGAGCAGGAAGATGATGCCGACAAACAGCGACATACGGGTATCTTCATTAAAGTACATGCCTATCAGTACGCAAACCAGGAAAGCCATCGTCAAATAGTTTGCCCACGGGAACAGAATTGAACGGAACGGATGGCTGGCCATCGCCGCTTTATGCGCCCGACGAAAACGCAACTGGCTAATCAGGATCACAAACCACGGCACCATCCCCGGCAGCACGCTTGCACTATAAACATAGACGAAGACGCGCTGCGGATTAGGAATGATGTAGTTCAGGCACGAACCGACCAGCAGAATCGCAATCGACAACGCCACGCCCGCCACCGGAACGCCGTGACGGGAAACTTTCCCCATCGCCGCCGGCAGTTGACGATTCTTCGCCAGCGCGTAAAGCATACGCCCACAACTGTACATTCCGCTGTTACAGCCAGACAGCGCGGCGGTCAGCACGACAAAGTTGATAATCGCCGCCGCGGTAGTGATACCAATTTTGGCAAAGGTCAGGACGAACGGACTGCCGTTGCTACCAATTTCGTTCCACGGGAAGATAGTGACGATCACGAAAATCGCTCCCACGTAGAAGATCAGAATACGCCACAGCACTTTACCTACCGCGCTACGCAGCGTGACCTGCGGGTTTTTGGCTTCGCCCGCCGTAATCCCGATCAGCTCCACGCCCTGATAAGAGGCGACCACAATACACAACGCGGTGAGGAAGCCTTTCCAGCCACCGGCAAAGAAACCGCCGTGCCCGGTCAGGTTACCAAAGCCAATCGGCTGCCCGCCGTTGCCAAGGCCGAAGAAAATCACGCCCAGACCCACCACAATCATCACGATGATGGTGGTGACTTTGATCATCGCAAACCAGAACTCAATTTCGCCATACAGACGAACGGCCGCCAGGTTTGCCAGCGCCACCAGTCCAACGGCAATTAGCGCCGGTATCCATTGCGCCATTTCCGGAAACCAGAACTGGACATAGACGCCGATCGCGGTGATCTCCGAAATACCGACCGCCATCCACATAAACCAGTATGACCATGCGGTGAGATAACCGAAGAACGGGCTCATGTAGCGGTGAGCGTAAACGGCGAAAGAACCGGCAACCGGCTCCAGGAACAGCATCTCGCCCATTGAACGCATAATGAAAAAGACGAACAGGCCGGCGACAATATATGCCAGCAGTACCGATGGTCCTGCCCATTTCAGGGTGCTTGCCGCCCCCATAAACAGGCCGACGCCAATGGTGCCCCCGAGGGCAATCAATTCGATATGACGAGCCTCCAGCCCACGCTGCAGCTCCGGTTTATTCTCTGCCATAAATCCTCTTGTCGTGTTTACATGCTTTCCGGCATTGCCGGTTATTGTTATGGGTACATCGCTGGGGGCGCATGTTTTCGCAAATTTGGCGAAATGGCAAACGAAGCATTAAAAAATTGCATTTTTTTGTAAAAACAGTGCAAAAATGAGGCAACATGGTAGCGCATGGAGCAGAATGCGCTACCTGCATGAAGAAGGGGTTTTTAGATATTACCGCTGTAGTGCCAGCGCAGGTAACGCAGTAAACGGAGTTGACGGGTAATGCGGCTCGGCTGCGACAGCAAGCGATACAGCCACTCCAGCCCCAGATTTTGCCACACCTTCGGCGCGCGTTTTACATGACCGGTGAAAACATCATAGGTACCGCCGACGCCCATATAGAGCGCATGCGGATGCACCTGCTGGCAATCGCGCATAAAGATTTCCTGTTTCGGCGATCCCATCGCCACGGTGACGATTTTCGCCCCACTGGCGTGGATTTGCTCAAATAGCGCAGGACGCTGCTCCGGCGTAAAATAACCGTCCTGGCTGCCGACAATGTTCACATTCCACTGGGCGCGCAGTTTCGCTTGCGTTTGTGCCAGCACTTCCGGCTTTCCGCCCACAAGGAATACCGGCGTGCCTTCCTCTCCCGCGCGGGCCATCAACGCTTCCCAGAGATCGGCACCCGCTACGCGAGAAACCTGGGCATGCGGAAATTTTTTGCGTACCGAGCGCACGACGCTGATCCCGTCGGCATATTTATACTCTGCTGCCTCAATCAGGGTACGGACTTCTGGGTTATCTTCCGCCATCAGGACCTTTTCTGCGTTAATCGCCACCAGCGTACCTTGTTTAAGCTGGCCGCCAGCATAGAGATAATCCAGCGCATGGTGCATATCACGCCAGCCAATCAGCTGGAGTCCGCGCAGATCGTAAATTGGTGCTGTTGTATTATCAGTCATTGCTATCCTTCAACCTGTTTGTCTGGCAGGGCTCGCCAACGTTTATGGATCAGTCCGGCCTGGTCAAACAGCCAGAACAGAAGTTTTGCCACCAGCAAACAGGCACCAAAAACCACCAGGAAAAAAACAACACGAGAGACAAACGAGTCCAGTCCCTCTCGCGCCAGCACGATCATATTGAAAATCGCGCCAAAGCAAAAACTATGCAAAATCGCGGCCTTGTAGCGGTTGACCTCACGATTACCCAGCTCGTACAGCCAGTCGAACCATTTGATGATAAGCCCTACCACAACCGCGCCCAGCGGGATAAACAGCGCGCCGCCCATCACCACCAGCGAACCAATCAGCGTTGGAGAAATCGCCAGACCGGAATGGTTGTTCAGCACTTCCCACGTAAAGTAGTTCGCCGTATTCAGCACCACACTCGGCCGCCCTGGCCAAAGCCAGGAAGGAATAAAGACGTAGAAATCACGGGCAATTGGCGCCAGCCCCTGAAAGTCGATTTTGTCGTAATTTTGCAGCAGCAGCGCCAGGTTCTCCCACGGAGAAAACGTGTCACGAGTGAGATAGAGAAACGTATAGAACGCCTCGTCACCGCTGACGTTCAGCCCGTAGCGCTTCAATGCCAGCCAGAACATCCCGACAATCCCCAGCACGCCTGCTGCCGCCAGCATCCACAGCGAGATCCAGCCGCGAATAATACCGATGAACAGGAAGATGGCGAAGGCAATGATGATATTGGCGCGAGTGCCGCCGACAATCATATACGTCAGCAGGCCAAATGCGACGGTGCTGACTAGGAAGAACAGCCACGCTTTGCTGTCCTGGCGCAGGAAATAGACCACCAGCATGGCCGGGATGAAAAAGTAAAAGAAGCGTTTTAACGCCACGCCGGAAACTTCACTGGAAAAAATCTGGCTATACGATTGCAGGCGGAACAGTAAAAAGCCGTTGTGCATGAAGAAGATGCCCACGCTGATCAGCGCAATCCCCATCAGAATCATCCAGGTGAGATGGGTTTCCACCCGATTCATCGTGAACAGCGGTTTGCGCGGCGCGTCCGCAATCCGTTTGCGTAAGCGGGTCTTATAGGTCACATAGTAGATCGCGTAGAAACAGGCAGCGGAAAGCAGCGCCTGTAGCAGGATTTCCGGCGGTGCGATGGCGACGTCAAAGCGGAACGCCAGCACGCTGGTCAGCGGAAAGCCAAAAAAGAAGGTCAGCAAAAACAGCAGCGAGAAGAAAACGTTGAAGTTGAAGCGCACGCGGCGAAACTCAAACCAGGTTAGCGTGGCGATAAACAACGTGGAGAGGAGCCAGACGACAAACAGGCCGCTGAACTGCATCAGACTCATAGCGCCTCCCCTGCGGCAACCTGCAACGCGTGATGCCAGGGCTGCAAATAGTTCGGGCTAAAGAAGGTAATGGTATTTTTATCCACTGACGCCAGCTGGCGCTGAGCCTCGCGCACCACCTGTTCGTTAAGTTCATCGGTCGTAAACAGCACCGGAAGATGCTGTTCCACCATGTCCTGCCAGAAGGGATTTTCGCGGTTCAGCACGCAGGGCACGCCTGCCTGAATCAGCAAACACAAGGTGCCAATTCCCTGCTGACGGGCAAAAATAAAGTACCCGAGATCGCACTGACGAAGCAGCACCAGATAGTCGTCGAACGCCAGCTTGTCGCTGAGGATCTGCAGGTTATCTGCACTGAACAGTCTTAGCCCCGCCTGACGAACGTCCGCGATATACGCCTCGTTATTCGCCGGATAGCCCATCGGGACAACCACATTTACGGTGTCGCCAAACTGCTGATGCACCGCCCGCAGCGCGGCGATATGTTCGTTGCTGCGATCGCCTGAGTTGCCCACCAGAATGGTCATTTTTCCGCTGCGTTGGCGATCGTTCACCATATTGTTGAGCGCGGGATCCATTCGCGTCGGGAAATAGAGCAGTTCTCCCGGCACGCGCGGATGCTGTTGGGCGAAATAGTTCAGATCGCCACGGGTGGCAAAAACGCCCCCAACACGGCTTTGCGCCAGACGGCGAAGCGGATAAAACAGTTTGAATTTCAGTCCGCTGGAGACTTCATACAGATCCGCGCCCCAGATGTGCCAGTAAAACTGACTGGGCTTAATTCCACCGCTCAGTAACGCCAGCCACAGCGCCATATTAAACTGACCGTGGAAGAAGAAACGCTGCTGTCTGTTCGCTTTAGCTTGCGCTATCACCGCTTGCGCCAGCGATTTTTTACCGCTGTAGAAACGGATGGAGAGCGCCGGGCAACTTTCCGTCAACCCGGCATCCTGACCGGCGACCATAAAGACACAGGCATGCTCACTGGTCGATGCCAGCGTATCGTTGAAAAACCGCAGCACGGTTTGATTATGGTGAGGGATATCCGATCCCAGTACGTGAATCAGTACAGTCATGCCCGCCTACGCCAGAGTAAAAATACACAACAACATAAAGAAAAATAGACGACATACGTTGCCATATAGGCCTGTGCCGCACCCAGCGCGCCATGTGCCGGGATCAGCCAGTGCGCAAATGCCGTCAATAAAATGAACTGGCTGATTTCCGCCAGAATATAAAACCGCAGTGACGCTTTGGCGATCACCAGGTAACCGAAGACATATGCCCCAACTTTCAGCACATCTCCAACCAACTGCCAGGCAAACAGATCGCGCATGGCGGTGAATTTCTCAGAGAACAGCAGCCAGATAGCAAAGTCACGCAGCAGCCAGACGGAGAAGCTCGCAGCGGCCACCGCAGGCAGAACAAACTTCAGCGACTTCACCACTTCCCGTGTGATGTCCCGCTTTTCGGTAAGGCGCGACAGCGTCGGCAACAGGTAAACGCTAAACGACGCGGTAATAAATTGTAGGTAAGCATCCGAGATACTGCTCACCCCTTGCCAGATCCCGACGTCATCCCAACTGTAGTGCGCCGCCAGCAGGTTTCGCATCATCACATACGCCACTGGCAGCGTGACGGAGGTGATCAGCGCCATCAGGGTAAACTTGCTGAGCTGGCCCGCCAGCCCGTTATCCCAGGATGGCTTGAGATAGCGCAGGGGGATCATTCCGCGTTTCAGCAGCATGGCTGCCGCCGGGATCACCACCAATGCGGGCACCAGCGCCAGGCCGAGGAGCGCACCTTCATAGCCGCCCAGCCGGTAACAGCCATAATAGGCGACAACGCCCACCAGGCTGCCGACAATCAGTGACAGCGCATTCCCGGCCGCATCACGAAATCCTTTCATTAACGCCAGCAGCAGGTTGGCCCAGGCAATCCCCATCTGCACCAGCGCCACTAAGCGTACTAACCCCTGATACTGCGTATGACCAAACAGTCCCTGGCTAATCGGTGCCGCCGCAAGCAGAAACACCAGCGCCAGCAGCGTCGAAAAACCCAGCACCATCGCCGAGGATGTCCCGACCACCTGCCGCAATTGTTCGGGGTTATCGTGAGACTGCGCAACGTATTTGGTGACGCCGTTGAAAATGCCGGCCCCCGCCAGGACGCCAAGCACGGTGACCATCTGACGGAAATTTCCCGCTTGCCCGACACCCGCCGGGCCGAATGACACCGCCAGCAGCTTAACGACCAGTAACCCCGCGCCAATTTTGACCAGCGTGCTGGCCGCCGTCCACAAGGACGCTTTCGCAAGCGACATATCAGGCGAAATAGTTCAGCAATGTCGTAATCACCGTGCGCTGATTCACTGCCGACAGGTTATAGAACAGCGGCAGGCGCAGCAGACGTTCGCTCTCTTTGGTGGTGTAGCGGTCCTCGCCGGAGAATTCACCAAACTTGTCGCCAGCCGGGCAGTCATGCAGCGGAATGTAGTGGAACACCGCCATAATCTCGGCTTCTTTCAGGAAGTTAATCAGCGCGCTACGATCGTCAATGTCGCGCAGCTTGATATAAAACATATGGGCGTTCTGTTTGCAGTCATCCGGAATGGATGGCAATTCAATTCTGCCCGCACGCGCCAGCGGTGCGAGGGCATCGTAGTAGGTCTGCCACAGCGCCAGACGCTGCTGATTAATGCGGTCCGCCGCTTCCAACTGTGCCCAGAGATAAGCGGCCTGTAGATCGGACATCAAATAGCTGGAACCAATATCACGCCAGGTATATTTGTCGACCTGACCACGGAAGAACTGGCTGCGGTTAGTCCCTTTTTCACGAATGATTTCGGCTCGCTCAATAAGGCTGCGATCGTTAATCAGCGTTGCGCCGCCTTCGCCACCGGCGGTGTAGTTTTTGGTTTCATGGAAACTAAAGCAGCCGATGTGGCCGATCGTTCCCAGCGCCCGGCCTTTGTAAGTCGACATCACCCCCTGCGCGGCGTCTTCTACCACAAACAGGTTGTACTTATCCGCCAGCGCCATGATGGTGTCCATCTCACAGGCCACACCCGCATAATGCACCGGCACAATCGCCCGCGTTTTTTCGGTGATCGCCGCTTCAATGCGCGTTTCGTCAATGTTCATGGTATCCGGACGGATATCCACAAAGATGATTTTAGCGCCGCGCAGCACAAAGGCATTCGCGGTCGACACGAAGGTGTAACTCGGCATGATCACTTCATCACCCGGCTGGATATCCAGCAGCAGTGCCGCCATCTCCAGTGAGGCGGTACAGGAAGGCGTCAGCAGTACCTTCGCACTGCCAAAACGCTGCTCAAGCCACTGCTGACAACGACGAGTAAAGCCCCCATCGCCACACAGTTTGCCGCTGCCCATTGCAGACTGCATATACTCAAGTTCGGTACCCACCACCGGCGGTGCGTTAAACGGAATCATGTTGTCACCTGTATAACCAGTACGCGGTGCTTTCTACATTCGCACCGCTTTGTATATAACGTTTAAGCGCGGCGGTGTTGCCCATCTGGGTCGCCACCCGCAATGTTGTTTTGCCGCGCGCCTGCGCCCATCCCAGCGCCGCCTGCATCAGCTCTGCCCCAACGCCACGCCCGGCGAGCAAGCCGATTCGCGCCTCGCGGTCATCCAGTTCACGCAGCGAGACATAGCCGCGAATATCCCCATTTGAGGTGCGAAGAACCAGACACTGATGATCAAACGTGCCGTGCACCGCGTTTTCAATCCACTGCGCATAAAAGCGAGCGCTGGCGTCAGGCGCATACCACGGCGTGCGAAAGCGGCTTTGCGCAAAGGCCGCCGCAGCGAGCTGGCGCAAGGCCGGAATGTCCGTCAGTTGTGCAATTTCTGCGCCAGTTTGACCGTTGTTTTTCCCGACAGGAAGAACAAAATCGACTTCCCCTTCCACCAGCGCGAAACCCAGTTGTTGCAGAGCATCCAGCTCGCGGGTATTGGCCGCCGGGATTTTGGCCTGCACCCGCGACCAGGGCTGTAAGGCTTCTGCGGTCAATAACGGCGCCGCCGGATCCAGCCGGACAATGGCGCTGTTGATGCCAAAGAAGCGGTTTTCCCAGCCCAGCGGCTCAATACTGGCGTGGACGTGCACGAAGCAGCTCCAGTAAATATTGGCCATAACCTGTTTTCGCCAGAGCGCTGGCGGCACGTTTCACGCCGTCATCATCCAGCCAGCCATTGCGCCAGGCAATCTCTTCCAGACAGGCAATTTTGAATCCCTGACGCTTTTCAACCGTCTGCACAAAGGTGCTCGCCTCAATCAGGCTGTCATGCGTTCCCGTATCGAGCCAGGCAAAACCGCGGCCCAGCAGCTCAACGGTCAGATTGCCTGCGTCAAGGTACATCTGATTGATAGAGGTGATCTCCAGTTCGCCGCGTTCAGATGGTTTCACGCGCTTTGCGTACTCCACCACCTTGCTGTCGTAGAAATAGAACCCGGTCACCGCCCAGTTAGATTTTGGCTGCTTCGGTTTCTCTTCTAACGAGATGGCGCGGAAATTGTCATCAAACTCCACCACGCCAAACCGTTCTGGATCCATCACCTGATAGCCAAACACGGTCGCCCCTTCGGTACGCGCGGCGACATGGCGCAATTTAGGACTGAACCCCTGACCGAAGAAAATATTGTCGCCTAACACCAGGCAGGAAGGTTCGCCGTTCAGGAACGTCTCACCGATGATAAACGCTTGCGCCAGGCCATCCGGACTCGGTTGTTCGGCATACTGCAAATGAATGCCAAATTCAGAACCGTCGCCTAACAGACGCTGAAAATATCCTTTGTCTTCCGGCGTGGTGATAATCAGGATCTCACGAATGCCGGCCAGCATGAGCACCGATAACGGGTAATAAATCATCGGCTTATCGTAAATGGGGAGCAGCTGTTTCGACACGCCACGCGTGATAGGATGCAAACGGGTGCCAGAGCCGCCCGCCAGAATGATACCTTTCATGCCTTCCTCCTCCGGGAAATTAGCCCTTCAGACCTAAACGTTGCCCCTGATAACTGCCGTCTTGTACGGGCTTCCACCAGGCCTCATTCGCCAGATACCACTGCACGGTTTTACGCATGCCGCTTTCAAAGGTTTCCTGCGGCGTCCAGCCAAGCTCACGGGCGATTTTTGACGCATCAATGGCGTAACGTAAGTCGTGACCAGGACGATCGTCCACAAAGGTAATCAGGTCGCGGTAATGTGCGATACCCTGTGGTTTGTTCGGCGCCAGCGTTTCCAGCAGCTCGCAAATCGTCTCAACCACGTCCAGATTCTTACGCTCGTTATGACCGCCGATGTTATACGTTTCACCGACTTCTCCGGTGGTCGCCACGCAGTACAGCGCTCTCGCGTGATCGTCCACATACAGCCAGTCGCGGACCTGCTGTCCGTTGCCATACACCGGCAGCGGTTTGCCCGCCAGCGCATTAAGAATCATCAGCGGGATCAGTTTTTCCGGGAAGTGGTAAGGGCCATAGTTGTTAGAGCAGTTGGTGATAAGGGTTGGAAGACCGTAAGTGCGCAACCAGGCGCGCACCAGGTGATCGCTGCTGGCTTTCGACGCGGAATAGGGGCTGCTAGGGGCGTAGGGCGTCGTCTCAGTAAAGAAATCATCCGTCGAGTGCAGATCGCCATACACCTCGTCCGTCGAGATATGGTGGAAGCGAAACGCCGATTTCTTCTCGTCAGCCCGTTCACTCCAGTACGCCCGCGCCGCTTCCAGCAGCGTGTAGGTGCCAACAATGTTGGTTTCGATAAACGCCGCCGGTCCGTCGATGGAACGATCGACATGGCTTTCGGCGGCCAGGTGCATCACGCAGTCTGGCTGATATTGTTGAAAAACCCGATCCAGCGAGGCGCGATCGCAAATATCCACTTTCTCGAAAGCAAAGCGATCGTTCTGCGCAACCTGAGCCAGCGACATCAGATTGCCGGCGTAGGTGAGTTTATCCACCACCACCACCGCATCTGCCGTCTCATTAATGATATGCCGTACCACCGCTGAGCCGATGAAACCTGCGCCACCCGTCACCAGAATCCGTTTCATTAACGCCACACTCCTTTGGTATCCACGACGTACTGCTGCTGCACAGCATCGCCCTGAATGGCTTTAAACTGGCTATGATCGACCAGCATCACCAGCACGTCGGCCGTCGCCAGCGCGTCGTTCAGGGCGGCAAGAGTACAAAGACCGTCCAGCTTTTTCGGCAACTGGTGAATATTCGGTTCCACCACCAGCGTTTCACCGCTGTGCCACTGGGCGATACTTTTTGCGATCCCCATTGCCGGGCTTTCACGCAAATCGTCGATATTGGGTTTGAATGCGAGGCCAAAGCAGGCGATTTTCACCTCGCTGGCGCGCTTATTCGTCGCCGCCAGGCAGTCCGCAACGGCGGCTTTGACCTGATCGACGACCCAGTGTGGTTTACCGTCGTTTACTTCACGCGCGGTACGGATCAGACGCGACTGCAACGGATTCTGCGCCACGATGAACCACGGGTCGACAGCAATACAGTGCCCGCCCACACCCGGTCCCGGCTGGAGAATGTTGACGCGTGGATGACGGTTCGCCAGGCGGATCAGTTCCCAGACGTTAATCCCCTGCTCGGCGCAAATCAGCGACAGTTCGTTCGCAAAGGCGATATTGACGTCGCGGAAGCTGTTTTCCGTCAGCTTGCACATTTCGGCCGTACGGGAATTGGTCACCACGCACTCGCCTTCAAGAAATATTTTGTACAGCTCGCTGGCACGCGCCGAGCACACCGGCGTCATGCCGCCGATGACCCGGTCATTCTTGATCAGTTCAACCATCACCTGACCCGGCAGAACGCGCTCAGGACAATAGGCGATATTCACATCCGCCTGCTCGCCCGCCTGCTGCGGGAAAGTGAGATCCGGACGCATTTCGGCCAGCCACGCCGCCATCTGTTCGGTCGCGCCAACCGGAGAGGTCGACTCGAGGATTACCAGCGCGCCCTTTTTCAGCACTGGCGCAACGGATTTCGCCGCCGCTTCGACATAGGTCATATCCGGCTCATGCTCACCTTTAAACGGCGTCGGTACTGCAATCAGATACGCATCGGCATCGACAGGGGTCGTGGTGGCGCGCAGAAAACCGCCTTCCACCGCCGTTTTCACGACGTTATCGAGGTCCGGCTCAACAATATGGATTTCACCGCGGTTGATGGTCTCCACCGCATGCGGGTTAACGTCCACCCCAATCACCTGCTTTTGGCGCGAAGCAAAGGCAGCCGCCGTCGGCAAACCGATATATCCCAGCCCAATAACAGAAATGGTAGAAAAACTCATAGCGATACCCGATTGTTTTTTAATGCGTGTAAAATGCGGCCGCAGGCCTGCCCGTCACCGTAAGGGTTATGGGCGCGGCTCATAGCCTGATATTCGTTTTCGTCATGCAGCAAACGCGTGACTTCTTCAACAATGCGCTGTGGGTCTGTCCCCACCAGACGCACGGTCCCGGCGGTAATGGCCTCGGGTCGTTCGGTTGTTTCACGCATCACCAGCACCGGTTTGCCCAGTGACGGCGCCTCTTCCTGAATCCCGCCGGAGTCCGTCAGAATCAGCCAGGCGTGATTCATCAGCCAGACAAAGGGCAGATAGTCCTGCGGTTCAATCAGCGTCACGTTTTCAACATGACCGAGAATGCGGTTGACCGGCTCGCTGACGTTCGGGTTCAGGTGCACTGGATAGACAATCTGCACATCCTGATTGGCGGCCGCAATCTCCGCCAGCGCATGGCAAATCTGCTCAAATCCACGGCCAAAACTTTCGCGACGATGACCGGTCACCAGGATCAGTTTTTTATCCGAACTGAGGAACGGATACTGCTCGGCCAGTTCTGAACGCAACGTATCACTAGCCAGAACGCGGTCGCGCACCCAGATCAGCGCATCGATCACCGTATTGCCGGTGACAAAGATGCGGCTGTCGGCAATATTCTCGCGCAACAGGTTTTGCCGCGAGTTCTCCGTCGGCGCAAAGTGATACATCGCCAGATGCCCGGTCAGCGTACGGTTTGCCTCTTCCGGCCACGGGGAATAGAGATCGCCAGTGCGTAACCCGGCCTCGACATGGCCGACCGGTATACGTTGATAAAACGCGGCCAGACTGGTCGCAATCGTGGTGGTGGTATCTCCGTGTACCAGTACCACATCTGGCTTGAAGTCAGCGAGGATAGGCTTCAACCCTTCCAGTATCCGACAGGTTATCTCTGTCAATCCCTGACCCGGTTGCATAATATTGAGATCGTAATCAGGAACAATAGAAAAGAGATTCAATACCTGATCGAGCATCTCCCGGTGCTGCGCGGTGACGCAGACTTTTGCGTCGAAATCAGGATCCTTTGCCAGCGCATGCACCAGAGGTGCCATTTTTATGGCTTCCGGTCGCGTGCCAAATACAGTCAGTACTTTCACATCGATTCTCTTCGAATAGTCAGTGAGGGCCCAGCCCCTCACTGCGGCAGTCGTGCTAAATCGTGCGGCGGCGGGTTAACGCAACACCTGCGCCGATAAGCCCCCCCACGATGCCCCACATCACCATCAGGAAGGCACGGCGCGGGCTATCGCGTTTTACCGGTTCTTCCGGTGTACGCAAATAGCGATAGGTCTGAAAACGCGGGTCCAGCGTGGGGCCCACATTCAATGTATTTAGCATGGCTCGATTCTGGAAGTAGTCCAGATCGAAAGAGGGGCCGACCGCCTGTAAATTTTCAAGGCGTGCCTGGAGCATGGGACGTCCGAGCAGAAACAGCTCCGAATCCGGTAATTCATCCGCTGGCACATCGGTCGCACTGCGGGAGATATTGTGCTGTTCAGCGATTTTAAGCGCCTGTTCAATACTGCTCACGCGGCGGGAGAAAATTGCTTTCGCCACCTCTTCCTGACGTTTGACCTGCGCCTTCATTTGCACGGTCCGCGCGGCCCACGCGCCTTTCAGTTCTTCATTGAGATGGCTTGCCGCACGCTGGCTGGAGAACGCCACATACTGACGCAGCAGATTGTTCGCATCAGGTGCGGTTTCGGCAATCAGCTTGACGCTGTCGTTAATGGCACGGGCAAAATCACCGGGAGTGAACTGAATGTTGTTGATCATCTCATCCAGCATGGCGGCATCGGCCTTGCTGTTGCCAACCATCCGCTGCTTGTAATAGTCAGTTTGCAGCCAGAAGTCGCGACGCGTATCCCAGGAGGCCAGTTGCATCACAAACTCTTTATAGGCTTCGTCCATGACCGAAGGTTGATCACCTGACGCGTTGTCCGCTTTCGCATCCAGATTCCGCAAAAACTGCTGTTGGGAATAGTAACCCCCCAGCATATTCACCGTGGGGCGATCGGAGATCGCGGTCGCGCTCCACTCCTGACGAGCAAAAAAAGTATACGCCAGCGCGATCAGCGCGAATAACAGCGCGATACCGACAATCCACACCTTCCCGGCCCATAAGGTACGAAACAACCCACGAATATCCAGTTCATTTTCAGCGCTCACAACGTGTGCCCCCGGTAATGGTTGAGTCATCGCACCCTCATTTACTTGGTTAATTTTGGATTGTTATCACGGTTTCTTCGTAATCTGCGCTTCATGCGCTTAATGAACCTCGCCACCTTCCAGGCACGTTTAATGCAGTAACCGTAGAGGAAGAATGCTAGCAAAAAGAGCACCAGCATGACCCATTCCGGGACAAAATGAGAATATTCCGCCAGCACGCCAATCGAGGCCAGTATTGCGGCGGCTAGCGTGATCAGGACAAACGCCTGACGTGAAGTAAACCCTGCACGCATGATCAAATGATGAATATGCTGACGGTCTGGCGAGAACGGGCTCATCCCTTTACGCAGACGACGATACATGATGGCCACCATGTCCATCAGCGGAATGGCGATGATCCATAGCGCGGTAACCGGGCTTATCGGGTGCGTTTTACCCTGGGTAGTTTCAAGCAGGATCCAGATAACGGTAAAACCAATCAGCGTACTGCCGGCGTCACCCATAAACACTTTATAGCGACGGCCAAGCGCACCGAGGTTCAAGAGAATATAGGGCAGGATGGCGGCGATCATGGCAAAGCACCAGATAGCCAGACTGGTCTGTCCATCAAACCACAGAATAAGCCCCATTGCGGCAAATGAGACGCTGGAGAGCCCGCCTAATAAGCCATCGATACCATCCACCATGTTGAAGGCATTGATCGCGGCCCATACGGCGAAGAGCGTGAGGAAATAACCAAACGGGCCGAGCACCATCTCCCACGGGCCAAAGATATAACCGAGGCTGCTGAGATAAAGCTTGCCCACCGCCATCATAATTACGCCGATAGCAGCCTGAATGGTGGCACGTATTTTTACGCTAATATCAAAGCGATCGTCCAGTGCACCGATAAAGACCAGGACACCGGCACAAGCCAGATAGAGAGCAGCGTGGGGGATATAGACATTCACAATGCTAAATGTGAAACAAATCCCCGCATAAACTGAGATGCCCCCAACCAACGGTATCAATCCCTGGTGGCGTTTACGGAAGTTGGGTTTATCCACTAAACCGACCTTTTTTGCGACCTTCCGTGCAAAAAACAGGAACAGTGTCGTGAATAAAAAAATACTGATGAGATCAGTACTGACTGTCAGTAAATTCACAATGCGTGCTCTCAGAGAAAATTATAAGCAGAAGTATAACCACGAAGGCCTGTATTCAGAAGGGAAACTCCACTCCGAACCGTCTGTTTTGTATAATTATTAACCACGTGTCGCACTTGATGGCTGACGCACGTGCAGCGGAGGACAATAACCCCTGATTTGTTAACTTGTCGTTAAGATTACAGACATAAAAGCAAAACGCCACGTAAAAACGTGGCGTTTTCGGCTGAGAGCTCGTTTACGAGCGCTTCATCATGTCGAAGAAGTCGTCGTTAGTCTTGGTCATCGCCAGTTTATTAATGAGGAATTCCATTGCGTCGATTTCGCCCATCGGGTGAATAATCTTGCGCAGGATCCACATTTTCTGCAACTCTTCCTGAGTGGTGAGCAGCTCTTCTTTACGGGTACCGGAACGGTTGTAGTCGATAGCCGGGAAGACGCGTTTTTCAGCAATCTTACGAGAGAGGTGCAGTTCCATGTTACCGGTGCCTTTAAACTCTTCGTAGATGACTTCATCCATCTTAGAGCCGGTATCGATCAACGCCGTTGCGATGATGGTCAGGCTGCCGCCCTCTTCCACGTTACGCGCCGCACCGAAGAAACGCTTCGGACGATGCAGAGCGTTAGCGTCCACACCACCGGTCAGCACTTTACCGGAAGCCGGAACCACGGTGTTGTATGCACGTGCCAGACGGGTGATGGAGTCGAGCAGAATGATAACGTCTTTTTTGTGTTCAACCAGACGTTTCGCTTTCTCGATCACCATTTCCGCTACCTGAACGTGACGGGATGCCGGTTCGTCAAAGGTAGAAGCAACAACTTCACCTTTCACCAGACGTTGCATCTCGGTCACTTCTTCCGGACGTTCGTCAATCAGCAGCACCATCAACACACAGTCAGGGTGGTTGTAAGCGATGCTCTGCGCAATGTTTTGCAGCAGCATGGTTTTACCGGCTTTCGGCGGTGCGACGATCAGACCACGCTGACCACGACCGATTGGTGAAGCCAGATCCAAAACGCGCGCCGTTAAGTCTTCGGTAGAGCCGTTACCACGTTCCATACGCAGACGAGAGTTTGCGTGCAGCGGGGTTAAGTTTTCGAAGAGAATTTTATTACGGGCGTTTTCCGGTTTGTCGTAGTTAACTTCGTTAACTTTCAGCAGCGCAAAGTAGCGTTCGCCTTCTTTTGGCGGGCGAATCTTACCAGAGATGGTATCACCAGTGCGGAGGTTGAAACGGCGGATTTGGCTGGGGGAAACGTAGATGTCATCAGGACCGGCGAGGTAGGAGCTGTCTGCAGAACGGAGGAAACCAAATCCATCCTGCAATATCTCCAGCACACCGTCACCAAAGATATCTTCGCCACTCTTTGCGTGCTGCTTCAGGATGGCAAAAATAATGTCCTGCTTACGCATACGAGCCAGGTTTTCCAGCCCCATATTTTCGCCGAGAGTGATCAGCTCAGAAACCGGCGTATTCTTTAATTCGGTAAGATTCATAGTGGTGTGAGTTCTTAAACTTGGGGTAAATCTCGAACTTAATGTTGTGAATGGTATGGCAGGGTCATCCATGCCTGTTTACGGCCATCAACTCATGTCTGTTCGCTGTCTGGTCACAGGAAAGTACGCAGAACTGAAACGACAAGACGGATTGAATGATAAGCCAGGAATCTGTCCACTTCGCGTGCGAGAAAAAACGGGAAGTATTGGAGTTATCAAGATTCAAACTTAATAAGGTATGTTTAATACGAAGTCAACACTAACTTAGCACGACTCAAGTCGGGCGTCCAGTCATCCGAATCAATTAGGATTCAGGTCGCCCGAACATGAGACGTCCGGCTTACGCCAGGTTCGCGTCGAGGAACTCTTTCAGCTGACCTTTGGACAGTGCGCCCACTTTGGTCGCTGCAACCTCACCGTTCTTGAACAGCAGCAGGGTCGGGATGCCACGGATACCATACTTCGGCGCAGTGCCTGGGTTTTGGTCAATGTTCAGTTTAGCAACCGTCAATTTGCCCTGATATTCGTCAGCGATTTCATCCAGAATCGGGGCGATCATTTTGCACGGTCCGCACCACTCTGCCCAGAAATCAACGAGGATCGCCCCGTCCGCTTTGAGTACATCCGTGTCAAAACTGTCGTCAGTCAGGTGAATAATTTTATCGCTCATATAAACTCCACAGGAATAAGCCTGGTGTGTTGGTGTATACACATCATCCTTTAAGCTGCCTCTTTGTTGGCTTCACTCATCGTCCAGGTCACGTACTCTGTACGTTCTTGTGGACGCGTTCGCTTGCCGCCTCGACGCATCATGAATGATTTGTGTACAGCATTAACCAACTAAAGGTTGACTTTATTTCACCGGATACGCTTTCGTAAAGCAATAGTAAGCTGATATTCTACCACACTATGAGCAAAACACATTTAACAGAACAGAAGTTTTCCGACTTCGCCCTGCACCCAAAGGTTATCGAAGCCCTTGAAAATAAAGGCTTTCATAACTGCACGCCCATTCAGGCCCTCGCACTGCCGCTTACGCTGGCTGGTCGCGATGTTGCAGGGCAGGCGCAAACCGGTACCGGAAAAACGATGGCGTTCCTGACGTCAACGTTTCATTATCTTCTCTCTCATCCCGCGATTGACGATCGCAAGGTGAACCAGCCACGCGCCTTAATTATGGCACCGACGCGTGAGTTAGCCGTGCAGATCCACGCTGATGCCGAGCCGCTGGCGCAGACGACCGGTCTGAAGCTGGGTCTCGCTTACGGCGGTGACGGTTACGACAAACAGCTAAAAGTGCTGGAAAGCGGCGTCGATATTCTCATCGGCACCACGGGTCGTCTGATCGATTACGCGAAACAGAATCACATCAACCTGGGCGCCATCCAGGTGGTGGTCCTCGATGAAGCCGATCGCATGTACGATCTGGGCTTTATTAAAGATATTCGCTGGCTGTTCCGCCGCATGCCGCCGGCCAACCAACGCCTGAACATGTTGTTCTCTGCTACCCTCTCTTACCGCGTGCGTGAACTGGCGTTCGAACAGATGAACAACGCCGAATACGTTGAAGTCGAGCCGGAACAAAAAACGGGTCACCGTATTAAAGAAGAGCTTTTCTATCCGTCTAACGAAGAGAAAATGCGCTTACTGCAAACGCTGATCGAAGAAGAGTGGCCGGATCGCGCCATCATCTTCGCGAACACCAAACACCGCTGCGAAGAAATCTGGGGTCATCTGGCCGCCGATGGTCATCGCGTTGGTTTGCTGACTGGCGATGTGGCGCAGAAAAAACGTCTGCGTATTCTCGATGAATTTACCCGTGGCGATCTGGATATTCTGGTCGCAACCGATGTTGCCGCGCGCGGCCTGCACATTCCTGCCGTCACGCACGTTTTTAACTACGATCTGCCGGACGATTGCGAAGACTACGTACACCGCATCGGTCGTACGGGCCGTGCTGGTGCAAGCGGTCACTCGATCAGCCTGGCCTGTGAAGAGTACGCCCTGAACCTGCCTGCGATTGAAACCTACATTGGTCACTCGATTCCGGTGAGTAAATACAACCCGGAAGCGTTGATGAACAATCTGCCGAAGCCGCTGCGCCTGACGCGTACACGCCCTGGCAATGGCCCGCGCCGCTCTGGCGGTGCTCCGCGTAATCGTCGTCGTTCAGGTTAAGAAAGTTATGCCATACACAACATCATTCTGCCTGTATCAGGGCGGCAAGAAAACGAATCCTGATGAACTTACTTTAGCCAGTGATTCGGGTGAAAAAACACAGCCAGCACAGATACCGGTTGAAGGATGAAGTGTATGAATTCTACCTCGTTGTACGCCGCTATCGATCTCGGTTCCAATAGTTTTCATATGCTGGTCGTACGCGAGGTAGCGGGCAGCATCCAGACGCTCACGCGCATTAAACGCAAAGTGCGTCTGGCCGCCGGTCTAAACAGCAACAATGTCCTTTCTGCTGAAGCAATGGAACGCGGCTGGCAATGCCTGCGTCTGTTTGCCGAGCGCCTTCAGGATATTCCGCAGCCGCAAATTCGCGTGGTCGCTACGGCTACGTTACGTATCGCGGTAAACGCCAGCGAGTTTATCGCTAAAGCGCAGGAAATCCTCGGTTGTCCGGTTCAGGTCATCAGCGGTGAAGAAGAAGCGCGCCTGATTTATCAGGGCGTGGCGCACACCACTGGCGGAGCGGATCAGCGTCTGGTCGTCGATATCGGCGGCGCCAGCACCGAACTGGTCACCGGAACAGGTGCGCAAACCACCTCCCTGTTCAGCCTGTCAATGGGCTGCGTCACCTGGCTCGAACGCTACTTTACCGATCGCAATCTGGCACAAGAGAATTTCGACGAAGCGGAAAAAGCGGCGCGCGATGTGCTGCGCCCGGTCGCCGATGAACTTCGCTATCACGGCTGGAAAGTCTGCGTCGGTGCCTCCGGTACCGTTCAGGCGTTGCAGGAAATCATGATGGCGCAGGGGATGGATGAGCGCATCACGCTGGCGAAACTGCAGCAGTTGAAACAGCGGGCGATTCACTGTGGTCGTCTGGAAGAGCTTGAAATTGAAGGCTTAACCCTGGAACGCGCGCTGGTGTTCCCCAGCGGGTTGGCTATTCTTATCGCCATCTTCACCGAACTCAATATTCAGTGTATGACCCTGGCCGGTGGGGCATTACGTGAAGGGCTGGTCTACGGGATGCTGCATCTTGCGGTGGATCAGGATATTCGCAGCCGCACGCTGCGTAATATTCAGCGCCGGTTTATGGTGGATACCGAACAGGCGCATCGCGTTGCGAATCTGGCGGTGAGTTTTCTCGATCAGGTAGAAAATGAGTGGCATCTTGAGCCGATCAGCCGCGAACTGCTGATCAGCGCCTGCCAGCTGCACGAGATAGGCCTGAGCGTTGATTTTAAGCAAGCGCCTCAGCATGCCGCCTATCTGGTCCGTAATCTGGATCTGCCGGGCTTCACGCCCGCACAGAAAAAACTGCTCGCCACGCTATTGTTAAATCAGACCAACCCGGTCGATCTCTCGTCGTTGCATCAGCAAAATGCCGTACCGCCGCGTGTGGCGGAGCATCTTTGTCGTCTGCTCAGACTGGCGATTATCTTCGCCAGCCGCCGTCGTGACGATCTGGTGCCAGCCATTACGCTACAGGCATCGAATGAAATTCTCACCCTGGCGCTACCGCCGGACTGGCTGGAACAGCATCCGCTGGGGAAAGAGTTGATTGAACAAGAAAGCCAGTGGCAGAGCTATGTCCACTGGCCTTTAGCAGTGCGTGAATGATTCACTGCCGGAGGGCGGCGTAAATGCCTAATCCGGCCTCCAGCCTACGATTTCTCTCTTTTCGCCGCCATCATCGCTTTCAGATTCGCCAGATGGCTTTGCCCTTTCTGCATTCGCTCTTCGGCGCTCACCACTTTACGCTCCTGCTCCCAGATCAGATCGTCCTGCGGTAACTCCAGCAGGAAACGGCTCGGCTCCGGACGCACCAGTTCACCGTACTGACGTCGCTCTTTACACAACGTAAAAATCAGCTCTTTCTGCGCGCGGGTGATGCCGACATAAGCCAGGCGGCGCTCTTCATCAATGTTGTCTTCATCGATGCTGCTCTGGTGTGGCAGGAAGCCTTCTTCCATACCCACCATAAACACATACGGGAACTCCAGCCCTTTCGAGGCATGCAGCGTCATCAATTGTACCTGATCCAGCTCTTCCTCACTCTCGCCGCGCTCCATCATGTCACGTAGCGTGAAGCGGGTGACAACCTGAGTGAGCGTCATCGGCTCATCCAGTTCGCTGCCTTCCAGCATTTCGGTCATCCAGCTAAACAGCTGGTTGACGTTTTTCATGCGCATTTCAGCGGCTTTTGGGCTGGGCGACGTTTCGTAAAGCCAGGATTCGTAATCAATTCCGTGGATGAGATCGCGAACAGCGGCAATCGGCTCACGTTCTGCCAACCGCTGAACCTCGCCCAGCCAGTGGGTAAAACGGGTGAGCGAGTCATAGCCGCGCCCGGTGAGCGTCTGGCTCAGCCCCAGATCAAAACTGGCGGTAAACAGGCTTTTGTTCCGCGTCATCGCCCATTCACCCAACTTTTGCAGCGTGGCGGGGCCGATTTCACGCTTTGGCGTATTCACAATACGCAGGAACGCGCTGTCATCATCCGGATTGGTCAACACCCGCAGATAGGCCAGCAAGTCTTTAATTTCCGGACGCGAGAAGAACGACGTTCCACCGGAGATTTTGTAGGGGATCCGGTTCTGCATGAGGAATTTTTCGAATACTCGCGCCTGGTGGTTGCCGCGATACAGAATGGCGTAATCTTTGTATTCCGTTTTATTTACAAAGTGATGGGCGATGAGTTCCCCGGTCACCCGCTCGGCTTCGTGCTCCTCATTATTCGCACTCAGAACTTTGAGTTCCGCGCCATATCCCAGCTCGGAAAAAAGCCGTTTTTCAAAGACGTGCGGGTTATTGGCAATGAGGATGTTCGCCGCCTTCAGGATCCGCCCGGAGGAGCGGTAGTTCTGCTCCAGTTTGATCACCTGTAACGCCGGAAAATCCTGACTTAACAACACCAGGTTTTGCGGACGCGCCCCGCGCCAGGAGTAAATCGACTGATCGTCGTCCCCTACGACGGTGAATCGCGCCCGGTTTCCCACCAGCAATTTCACCAGTTCGTACTGACTGGTGTTGGTGTCCTGATATTCATCCACCAGCAGATAGCGAATCTTGTTCTGCCAGCGCTCACGCACCTCTTCATTACGTTGCAACAGCAGCGTCGGTAGCAGAATCAAATCATCAAAGTCGAGGACATTGCAGGCTTTCATATGCGCGTCGTACAGCCCGTAGCAGTGCGCAAAGATACGATCGCGCTCGCCTTTCGCACCGGCGGCCGCCTGTGCGGGCGTTTTGAGATCGTTCTTCCAGTTCGAGATCGTCGAGATCAGCTGTTGCAGTATCACTTTGTCGTCTTCAATCAGCCCTTCCGTCAGATCTTTGAGCAGCGCAACCTGGTCCGTGTCATCAAACAGCGAAAAATTCGACTTCATCCCCAGCGCGGCGTATTCGCGTTTAATCACCTCCAGCCCTAGCGTATGGAAAGTGGAGATCATCAACCCGCGCGCTTCTTTGCGTCCCAGCGTCTGTCCGACACGCTCTTTCATTTCGCGCGCCGCTTTATTAGTAAAAGTCACCGCCGCAATGTGTCGCGCCTGGTAGCCGCAGCCACGGATCAGATGGGCGATCTTGTTAGTGATCACGCGTGTCTTACCGGAACCCGCCCCCGCCAGCACCAGGCACGGTCCGGTGACGAATTCGACAGCTTGTTGTTGGCCGGGGTTTAAACGCATAGGTAAAAGTGCTCAATCTTCGAACGGGGGACGAATTGTAGCAGAAAGCGAGGTCGAGATTGAGCTTTCCGTAACCGCGCGTAACGCTGCCTGTGAGGGTAAGTAAGCTTGTGCTGCTGTCCAGATTCTGAACAATCCTGAACGCCGATCACACGGAAAAAATTACACAACGCCTGCACAAGAGGTTTAATTAACATATTGAGTATAAAAGAAAAACAGTAACAATAGTCGGACTAAGCTGCTTTGGCTTGTATAAACCGACAAAAAAGAAGACCGTTCATCCCACTTTCTTTGTTTATTCAACCGAAACATTTCTGAACCAAATACGCTAATAAATCAGGTGCTGCCACGTACCGCACCTCCTCTTATGCTGAGCATACAATGAATAAGATCCAGGCCACTTACTACCTACAAGACTCAACCGCTCGCCAGATAGTCCAACGCACGATGGGGATTATCCCCTATTCGGTTAACGTCATGAACGAGCACGGCATGATCATTGCCTCAGGTGAGGCGTCCCGTTTACATCAGCGCCATGAAGGTGCGGTGCTGGCGTTAACTGAAAACCGGATTGTTGAAATCGATTCGGCGACGGCTGACAAACTCAAAGGTGTGAAGCCCGGTATTAACTTGCCAATAAATTTTCGCGATCAGCTTATCGGCGTACTGGGTATCACCGGAGAGCCGGGTGAGGTGAAGGCTTATGCGCAACTCGTCAAGATGGCGTCGGAACTCATTATTGAACAAATGGCGTTACTTGAACAAAAACAGTGGGATAAACGCTACCGCGAAGAGCTAATCAACCAGCTTATTTTACGCGACCCGCCTCCGTCATCGTTAAGCGCCGTGGTCTCATGGTTAGGCGTTAATCTCCAGCTGCCGCGCGTGGTGCTTATCATGGAATTGCAGCAACCTGATCGCGATGCGCTACGTACGCTGATGGATTATTTTGAATACAGTGCCCGTGACCATCTGGTGACATTTTCCGACTTTAACGAGCTGATTATCCTCAAACCCGTCACCCTGAAAAATGGGACTCTCAATAAATCGCTGGAGCAGCACGAGCTACAGAAATTTAAGCATTACGCACAGTCCTGCGGCTTTTCACGGCTCATCGTCGGCGGCTATTTTGCGGGAGAAAATGGCCTGCGACGCTCCTATCAGACAGCGAAATCAACCCAGGCGATGGTGAAAAGGCTGAAGCTTAAGCATCAGTTTATCTTTCACGATGACTACGCGCTGGCCTCATTGCTGGGGGGACTTTCCGGCACCTGGCAAGCGGAAGAGTTATCAAAAATATGGTGCGAGTTGGTTACTCAGGACAGCAAAGGCGTCATGCAAAAAACATTGGAGCACTATTTCGAACATAATTGTGATCTTTCGCAAACTGCCACCAGTCTGCATATTCACGTAAACACCCTGCGCTATCGACTGCAACGCGTTGAAGAGATAACGGGAATAAAAATCAACAACTTGAAACAACTCCTTTGGTTGTACATTGGCATGGAGCTGCAACGGTAGTCTGTATTTTCCTCCAAATTTACATCCTGTCAGACGCGTATTTTTTAGCGGATCCTCACAAGGCTATTCCCGGCGGCTTCTCCATACTGCCTCAGTCAATTTTATGGAGAAAGCAGAAGATGGTTTCAATATCCGCAACAGGCGCCATCATCGCACTCGTGGTGGCGATCGTCTTAATATTACGCAAAGTCTCTCCCGCGTACGGCATGATGGTGGGTGCGCTGGTCGGTGGTCTCGTCGGCGGGGCAGACCTGGTCCAGACCGTCACGCTGATGGTCACGGGTGCGCAGGGCATCACCAATGCCGTACTGCGCATTCTCGCTGCAGGCGTACTGGCCGGTGTGCTGATCGAATCCGGCGCCGCGAACACAATCGCGGAAACGGTAGTGAAAAAAGTGGGCGAAAGTCGTGCCCTGCTTGCCTTAGCCATTGCCACTATGATTCTGACGGCCGTTGGCGTTTTTATCGATGTCGCGGTGATTACCGTCGCGCCGATTGCGCTTTCGATCGCCAGACGCGCCGGGCTATCAAAACTCGCCATTTTGCTGGCGATGATTGGCGGTGGCAAAGCGGGTAACGTCATGTCACCGAATCCCAATGCCATTGCCGCTTCGGATTCGTTCCATGTCCCGCTCACATCCGTCATGATGGGGGGGATTATTCCCGGATTGTTCGGCCTGGCAATCGCCTATTTTCTGGCGAAGCGTCTGAGCCAAAAAGGCTCGATGGTCACGACGGAAGAGATCATTTCTCAGGACACGCACGGCACACAACCCGGATTTCTGGCGGCCATCAGCGCCCCCCTTGTTGCCATTATTCTGTTAGCGCTGCGTCCTGTGGCGGGCATTGCTATCGATCCGCTCATTGCTCTGCCAGTGGGAGGATTAGTCGGCGCAATCCTGATGGGCCGATTTAAACAAAGTAACGCCTTTATGATGTCCGGGCTGACGCGCATGGCACCTGTCGCCATTATGCTGCTCGGTACCGGCACGCTGGCTGGCATCATTGCCAACTCAGCGTTAAAAGAGGTCCTGATCGACGGATTAACCTCTTCCGGTCTCCCTTCTTATCTCCTGGCCCCCATCTCTGGCGCAATTATGTCGATGGCCACCGCGTCGACAACGGCCGGAACCGCCGTTGCAGCAGGCGTGTTCAGTCAAACGCTGCTGGGACTTGGCGTCTCTGCGCTTGCCGGTGCAGTCATGATTCATGCCGGGGCGACGGTTCTGGATCATCTCCCTCACGGCAGTTTTTTCCACGCCACTGGCGGTAGCGTCAGTATGCAAATCCATGAACGCTTAAAACTTCTGCCTTATGAAACCCTTGTTGGTTTCGTCATCGCATTGATTTCGACACTGCTGTTTGGTGTCTTCGGACTCGCCGGGTAAGCACACAATGAAAATAGTTATCGCACCAGATTCATTTAAAGAAAGTTTGTCTGCCATGCAGGTGGCGACGGCTATCGAACAGGGGTTTCGCGAAATATATCCCGATGCCCAGTATGTCAAACTCCCTATGGCGGACGGCGGCGAAGGCACCGTTGAGTCGATGGTGGAGGCCACTGAGGGCCATTACCACTTTATCGATGTCACAGGCCCTCTGGGAACACCGGTCCAGGCACGCTGGGGAATGCTGGGTGACGGGAAGACGGCGGTGATCGAAATGGCTGCGGCGTCAGGTCTCCACCATGTGCCGCCAGAGCATCGTAACCCACTGCTGACCACCAGCTATGGAACGGGCGAGCTCATCCTTGCCGCACTCGATCGGGGCGTTGAGCACATTATTCTTGGCATTGGTGGTAGTGCGACGAATGACGGAGGCGCGGGCATGCTACAGGCGCTGGGCATCGACCTCCTTGATGAAAAAGGAGACGCGCTTCCCGAAGGCGGCGGTGCGCTCAGTAAACTGGCAACAATCGACACTTCCCACGCCGACCCGCGTCTAAAGACGGTCTCCATCACCGTGGCCTGCGACGTCAACAATCCGCTGTGCGGTCCGACGGGGGCCTCTGCCATTTTCGGCCCACAAAAGGGGGCGACGGAAGCGATGGTTGCAGCGTTAGACGGTGCGCTGGCGGTTTATGGCAAGCGACTACAGGAGTTTACTGGTCGGGATGTAATGAATGCGCCGGGCGCTGGCGCAGCAGGCGGAATGGGAGCCGCATTACTCGGTCTACTGGGCGCTGATTTAAAACCCGGTGTGGAGATTGTGATTAACGCGCTGCAACTGGAGCGCCTGGTAGCCGATGCCAGTCTGGTGATCACCGGAGAAGGTCGCCTCGACAGCCAGAGCATCTGCGGCAAAACGCCGATTGGCGTTGCCCGCTGCGCCAAACGCTATCAAAAACCGGTTATTGCGCTTGCCGGCGGTTTGACCCAGGATCATCAGATTGTTCATGAGCATGGGCTGGATGCCGTTTTCTCGGTGTTGACGCGCATCGCCACGCTACCGGAAGCCTTAGAGGACGCAGAATACAATCTGCGCATTTCGGCACGTAATATTGCCAGCGTCTGGAAGCTGTCGCAGCAGCAAATTCACTAATCCTATATCCAGGCCAGTCACCAACCGCTGGCCTGGATATTCTTTCCCTCTCCCCACATGCTAAAATCGCCCCCTTCATTTCCCCGACTCAAGGCACGATCATGGCAAAAACCGCAGCAGCACTGCATATCCTTGTTAAAGAAGAGAAACTGGCACTGGATCTTCTGGAGCAGATTAAAAACGGCGCCGACTTCGGCAAACTGGCGAAGAAACATTCCATCTGCCCGTCAGGCAAACGAGGCGGTGACTTAGGCGAATTCCGCCAGGGCCAGATGGTTCCGGCGTTCGATAAAGTGGTCTTTTCCTGCCCCGTGCTGGAACCGACCGGCCCGCTGCACACCCAGTTCGGCTACCACATCATCAAAGTGCTGTACCGTAACTAAGCAAAAGCCCAGAGCGTTCAGACTCTGGGCTTTTTTTGCCGGATGGCACGATGCTTATCCGGCCTTCGGCTTTGCACTTTTGTAGGTCGGGTCAGGCGTAGCCGCCACCCGACAATGTCGGTTTAACCCGCAACGGCAATGCGCTTCATATCGGTCATATAACCACGCAGTTTCTGACCGACTTTCTCGATAGCATGGCTGCGAATCGCGTCATTTACATCGCGTAACTGAGCGTTATCCACTGCGCCTTCAGCAATCGCTTTACCCAGGTCGCCGGTCTGCAGCGTGGTCATGAACTCTTTCAGCAGCGGTACGCAGGCATAAGAGAACAGGTAGTTACCGTATTCTGCAGTATCAGAGATCACCACGTTCATTTCGTACAGACGCTTACGCGCAATGGTGTTGGCGATCAGCGGCAGCTCGTGCAGGGATTCGTAGTACGCGGACTCTTCGATGATGCCGGAATCCACCATGGTTTCAAACGCCAGCTCAACGCCCGCTTTTACCATCGCGATCATCAGTACGCCTTTATCGAAGTACTCCTGCTCGCCGATTTTGCCTTCATACTGCGGCGCGGTTTCGAACGCGGTTTTACCAGTCTCTTCACGCCATGTCAGCAGTTTCTTATCGTCGTTAGCCCAGTCAGCCATCATCCCGGAAGAGAACTCACCGGAGATGATGTCGTCCATGTGTTTCTGGAACAGCGGCGCCATAATTTCTTTCAGCTGTTCGGACAGCGCGTAAGCGCGCAGTTTCGCCGGATTGGACAGACGGTCCATCATCAGCGTGATACCGCCCTGCTTCAGCGCTTCAGTGATCGTTTCCCAGCCGAACTGAATCAGTTTCTCGGCATATGCCGGGTCAGTCCCTTCTTCCACCAGCTTATCGAAGCACAGCAGAGAACCAGCCTGCAGCATACCGCACAGAATGGTCTGCTCGCCCATCAGGTCGGATTTCACTTCCGCCACGAAGGAAGATTCCAGCACGCCCGCACGGTGACCGCCGGTCGCTGCAGCCCAGGCTTTAGCAATCGCCATGCCTTCGCCTTTCGGATCGTTTTCCGGGTGAACCGCAATCAGCGTCGGCACACCGAAACCACGTTTGTATTCTTCACGCACTTCAGTACCCGGACACTTCGGTGCCACCATCACTACGGTGATGTCTTTACGGATTTGCTCGCCCACTTCAACGATGTTGAAGCCGTGAGAGTAACCCAGCGCCGCGCCGTCTTTCATCAGCGGTTGTACGGAACGCACTACGTCAGAGTGCTGTTTGTCTGGCGTCAGGTTAACCACCAAATCCGCCTGCGGGATCAGCTCTTCATACGTGCCGACTTTGAAGCCGTTTTCAGTCGCTTTACGCCAGGATGCGCGCTTCTCAGCAATCGCCTCTTTACGCAGGGCGTAGGAGATATCCAGACCGGAATCACGCATGTTCAGGCCCTGGTTCAGGCCCTGCGCGCCACAGCCGACAATGACCACTTTTTTACCCTGAAGGTAGCTCGCGCCATCGGCGAACTCATCGCGGCCCATAAAGCGACATTTACCCAGCTGTGCCAGCTGCTGGCGCAGGTTCAGTGTATTAAAGTAGTTAGCCATGGTGGTGTACTCCGTGATGTTGTGTTGTGGTGCTTATTATTCGGTTCGCTGTTCAGCGAGAATGACTCCACAGTACAACAGGAAATTTATTGCGGAAATTGATATATTCACAACGTCACATTGCAATAACTGCAACGTAAAAATTAAGAGGTTCGCCGGTGGATATACGCGATCTGAAAATGTTCCTGCATCTGGCGGAAAGCCGCCACTTTGGCCGCAGCGCGCGGGCGATGCACGTCAGTCCTTCTACGCTGTCACGGCAGATCCAGCGCCTTGAGGAAGACCTCGGGCAGCCGTTGTTTGTCCGCGATAATCGCACAGTCACGCTGACCGAAGCGGGTGAAGAGCTGCGAACGTTTGCCCAGCAGACGCTGTTGCAGTATCAGCAACTGCGTCACACCCTCGATCAGCAAGGTCCGTCGCTATCGGGCGAACTGCATATTTTCTGCTCGGTGACCGCCGCCTACAGCCATCTGCCGCCAATCCTCGATCGCTTTCGCGCTGAGCATCCCTCAGTAGAAATTAAACTCACCACCGGCGACGCCGCCGATGCCATGGAAAAGGTGGTGACCGGCGAAGCGGATCTGGCGATTGCCGGTAAGCCTGAAACGCTGCCGGGCGCGGTGGCGTTTTCGATGCTGGAAAATCTGGCGGTGGTACTCATTGCCCCGGCGCTGCCCTGCCCGGTACGCAATCAGGTTTCGGTGGAGAAACCCGACTGGTCTACGGTGCCATTCATCATGGCCGATCAGGGGCCTGTGCGCCGCCGCATTGAACTGTGGTTTCGTCGCCATAAAATCAGCAACCCGCAGATTTACGCCACCGTGGGGGGTCACGAAGCGATGGTGTCGATGGTCGCACTCGGCTGTGGCGTGGCGCTACTGCCCGAAGTGGTGCTGGAAAACAGCCCCGAACCGGTGCGCAATCGCGTCATGATTTTAGAGCGTAGCGACGAGAAAACTCCGTTCGAACTGGGCGTCTGCGCGCCGAAAAAACGGCTGCATGAGCCGCTTATTGATGCGTTCTGGAAAATTGTGCTGGAGCGCAAAATTGCCGAGTAGTATCAGCGTCAGGTCTAAAATCAGAGGTAGATTCAGTTTTGCGGAATCTTTTCTGTATAATGACCCGCCATAATACACAGACGGTGTCATTGCCCCTATGACAGCGAAACACAAACTAAATTAGCCATCATTATGATAATCAAGCCAAAAATCCGTGGATTCATCTGTACAACGACCCATCCGACTGGCTGTAAAGTCAATGTGGAAAAGCAGATCGAGTACGTTAAACAAAACGGGAAAATCGAAAACGGTCCTTCCCGCGTGCTGGTCATCGGTGCTTCAACCGGCTATGGACTGGCATCAAGAATCTCCGCAGCGTTTGGCAGCGGAGCCGCCACTATCGGCGTATTCTTCGAAAAACCGGGTACCGAATCTAAACCAGGTTCAGCAGGCTGGTATAACGCCGCGGCTTTCGATGAAGCTGCAAAGCGGGAAGGTCTGTATTCCAAAAGCATTAACGGTGATGCGTTCTCCGACGAATGTCGTGATGAAGTCATCAAGCTCATCAAAGAAGACCTGGGTCAAATTGATTTAGTCGTTTATTCACTCGCTTCCCCGGTTCGTAAAATGCCGAAAACGGGTGAAGTTGTCCGTTCGGCGCTGAAACCTATTGGTGAGGTTTACACCTCTAAAGCGATTGATACCAATAAGGATCAGATCACGACGGCCAGCATTGAGCCCGCAACGGAAGAAGAAGTTCAGAACACCGTGACCGTAATGGGCGGAGAAGACTGGGAGCTGTGGATAGATGCCCTGCGCCAGGCCAATGTGCTGGCCGACGGCGTGAAAACCGTTGCTTATTCTTACATCGGTACCGACCTGACGTGGCCAATCTATTGGCATGGCGCGCTGGGCAAAGCGAAAGAAGACCTTGACCGTGCGGCAGGTGCGCTGCGTAATCAACTGTCTTCAATCAATGGCACAGCCAACGTTGCGGTCCTGAAATCGGTAGTCACACAGGCTTCTTCAGCCATTCCAGTAATGCCGCTGTATATCTCTATGGTCTTCAAACTGATGAAAGAACAAGGGATTCATGAAGGATGCATTGAGCAGATTAACCGTCTGATGACCACCAGCCTGTACGGTGACAAGGCTGCGCTTGATGACCACCAGCGTATCCGCATGGATGACTGGGAACTGCGTGAAGATATTCAGCAGGCATGCCGGGATCTGTGGCCGCTGATCACCACCGAAAACCTGGCGCAAGAAACCGATTATGCAGGCTACAAGCTGGAATTTCTTAACCTGTTCGGTTTTGGCCTCGACGAAGTCGATTACGAGGCTGATGTGAACCCCGAAGTCGAATTTGATGTGGTGACTCTGTAATTTGCTGATGTAAGAGCAAAAACAGACGTCTGATCAAGTCCTGGCTGAAAAGTCAGGACTTTAACTAATCAGAGCAGTGCCGCCCTGCGTAAAGAATATTCCCTACCGCAATCTATGAAACCTTCCCCTTGTTAAGCCGTTCCCAAAAACAGAACAAGTAGTCTGTGATGCTTGAGAGACGGCGTTGTGGCGATAACATTGGGTGAAAGGCGTCGGCACTTGCTACACGAAAATATATTTATGTGTAATGCCTGACGCACAGAGTAAATCATCACCTTATAGATATTAATAAATAACGAATAAACTGTTACTATTTTTCATGCCATAAACCAGTAGACTTAATAACGACAACTCCTGTACGATGCAATCTGATGTTAGATATATATAACGCAAATTAAGTTGTGAATTAACTTAACGCATATTATCCACACAGGGTATATTAACTAGCACCCATTCATATTCCAAATCATTCAGAATATGAATTAAATTGAAGTTGCCATTAGATATATAGAGCCTATCCCAATAGGTGTACTTTTACAGTCATGTTGCAACACGGGTGGCACGGCACAAAAGGTTCATAGCCGGAATACGTGAGGAGGACTCGCTTCACACGCCTTTCAGGCTGCTCTGATGGTCGTTCAAACGCCTGCCCAGGTTCAGAATGCCAAATGTAATAGCCCATTGGGATAGACTCTTAATCCTGCTCATGGATCGGAGCTTACTATTATGCATTCAACGCATTTTCATCGATTTGGTTATTCAGATAATTTATTAACTCCCGCCAACTATATTTCTCGACAGGTTGCCTTCTCCCCTGTTGAGATACCGGCGGCAGAGCCCGCGCCCCTGGTTTCGGCAATCATTCCATGCCTGAATGAAGAACTTACGCTTGCTATCTGTATTAAGAAAGTAACAGAAGCGTTTACTCGCCTGGGTATTCAAGGTGAAATTATCATCGGTGATAATGGCTCAACAGACCAATCCGTTGAAATTGCAAAATCACTGGGTGCCCGAGTTATTCATCAGTCCGTCAAAGGTTATGGCGCAGCAATAAGCGCGGCTGCCAGTGCGGCAAAAGGTAAATATCTCATTATGGCTGATGCCGATGACTCCTATGACTGGAGCCAGCTAGATATTTTCGTCGATGCACTGGAAAGCGGTGCAGACTTTGTTATGGGTAATCGATTTGCTGGAGGAATTGAACCAGGGGCAATGCCTCCTCTGCATCGCTATCTGGGAAATCCACTGCTTTCCGGCATAGCCAGGCTGCTTTACCACTCACCCATTCGCGATTTCCACTGTGGGATGCGGGCCTTTACCCGCGAAGCATTTCAAAAAATGGCCACTCGTTCTACCGGTATGGAATTTGCCTCTGAAATGATCATTAACGCGCACCGCGCAAGACTCATCATTCATGAAGTGCCTATCAAGCTCTATCCGGACAAACGCAACCGCCCTCCTCATTTACGTTCATTTCGTGACGGCTGGAGACATCTGCGTCTTCTCATCGCTCATGCCCCAGACAGGCTCTATTTGATCCCTGGCTTTACGCTACTACTGCTCGGAGCTATCGGCCTTGCGCTACTTGCCGCAGGCCCCATAGAAATCAACGGTTACTATTTTGGTATCCATTTCGTTGCCCTGGCGACAATGTCGACGCTTATTGGTCTTATCGCGGTCCTGTTAGGCGTGCTAGCGAAGGTCGCCATCGCCATTAACCACCCGATTGCGGAAAGCCGGGTTATCCCCTGGCTCATGCGCTCGCACCCTCTCGAGTGGCTGGTATTCAGCGGATCTGTGCTTGCCATAGCCGGTTTTTTTGCCGACCTCCTCCTTGCTTTTCACTGGATATTTACCCGTGGCTCAATGGAACAGTCGGTACACATTGTTTTTGCCATCAGCACAGCCTGCATCGCTGGAGTGCTGATGGTCCTGGCCGGATTCGTACTACAGCTCCTGCTGGACAGCCTGAACCGGCATGATTCAGATACCTCACCGCAAGGACCCGGAGTATGAAAAGAAACAGGGCCACCCCTCGAATTTGGCACACTGACTGGTTGTTGTTACGTGCACTGGCGAGACGATTACGCGAGCAAGCAGAACGTCACATTCAGCCAAATACCTTCATGATCGACTTTGGCTGCGGCGATTCCCCCTATGCTGAAATGATGCGTCAGTTGAATATTAACTATTGTGGTGCCGATCTTGATGACAGCGGTACACTCAAAATTGACCCACAGGGACGTATCCCTTTAGCTGATGGTGCCGCAGGAGCCATACTTTCCGTCCAGGTACTGGAACACGTCAGAGATCTTGATGCGTATTGCGCTGAAATTCGGCGTTTGTTAAATGATGATGGTCTCTTGTTACTCTCCACGCACGGAACCTGGCTCTATCATCCTCATCCGGAAGATCACCGCCGCTGGACCCGCACCGGTCTCATATCCGATCTTACCGATCGCGGGTTTGTGGTTGAAGAAGTCGACGCTCTGGTTGGCCCATTGGCTACAACCACCATTATTCGCCTGACAGGTTTTGCGTTTTTCATCCGTCGGCTCCCCCTCATCGGCGGCGTTCTAGCCTCAGGTCTGGCCGTCATGATGAATCTGCGCGCCATGTTCGAAGATTATGTCACGCCGGCGCAAGTACGGCATGACAACGCCTGCGTATTTTTACTTCGTGCCCGGAAAGCACCCCGATGAAAATTTGCACCTCTTTTACTTATCTCTGCATTTCTGGCTGCTGTTTCCTGGGACATAATGCCATCATGATCGTGGCGGAAAGTTTATGCGTTGCGCTCTGGTTAGCGATCCTGTTGTCTTTCGCCATCATCGCTACCGTCGGTTATATCCTGCACAGCTTATTCACGTTTAAACAGCCGCTTTCATTTGCTGGCTTTGGCCGTTATACCATCAGCATGTTGTTGAATATCCCTCTTGCCTTTGTCAGCACCTGGATTTGGTATCACTGGCTGGAATTTCCGATGACCATCGCTGCGCCGCTTGCTTCGCTCTGCATGCTCGTGCTGAATTTTCTCCTTAGCCGTTGGGCTATCAGCACGTCAGGTCGCAGTAAAGCCATACAAATATGATTAACGTTCCCCTGAATCCGCACTATCAACAGAAGACGGTATCACACCATCTCGTGGTTTATCCCCATTCGATGCGTCTGGTGAGGGTCTAGCCAGTGAATATCTTGACGATCAGCCATTTCTACGAGGCACACGGCGGGGGTATTGAACGCGTTGCCGGGCATTTGTGCCGCCAGTTCGCACACCTGGGAGCGACACCGTATTGGGCAGCCAGCGCCAGCGATACGTTACCTACCGGTAATCTCAACATTATCGCGTTACGCTGCGTCGATCCGTTGGAGAAACTCACCGGTCTGCCAATGCCGTTACCTGGCCCTACAGCCATTTGCGCACTTAGCGACGCCGTCCGGCGTAGCGACGTGGTGGTGATTCACGATGCGCTCTATGCCACATCAATCCTTGGTATGATGATGGCCAAACTCCACGCGAAGCCCGTCATTCTGATTCAACATATTGCCGCCATTCCTTTCAGATCACCCGTACTGCGTCTGCTTATGCGGCTGGCTAATTTGGTCGTAACACGCCCGATGTTATGGGCCGCCGATGCCAGGGTATTTATTAGCGATACTGTCCGCCACGACCTGCTTGGGACCCCTGCGCGTTATCCGTATAAATTGCTGTTTAACGGGGTTGATAGCACCATTTTCTATCCCTCCGTGACTTCAGTATCCAGTCAAACTCCGCTGGCAAGATACAACCTCCCGCCTTGTGCCCGGCGCATACTATTCGTGGGTCGTTATGTTGAAAAGAAAGGGTTGTCGATACTGCACGCTCTGGCAATAACCAGACCGGAATGCCAGTTTTTACTGGCCGGAAACGGCCCACTTCGCCCCGCAGAATGGGGATTGAGCAACGTTTACGATCTTGGCGTTCAGGCCCCCCGCGCACTGGCAGAGCTTTATCGCTGTGCGGATGTTCTTCTGTTACCGGCCGTCGGAGAAGGTTATCCCCTTGTTATCCAGGAGGCAATGGCTTGTGGATTACCCGTCATCTGTGGTAGCCCGGCTCACAGAGCCGATCCCGTAGCGGCAAGCTGGATACATGGTGTGAACATAGACCTCAACGAGCCACAACGTTCGGCACAGTTCTGCTCTGTCGCAATAGATAACTGCGTGCTCTCCCTCCACGAACGTGAGGCCATGATTTGTTATGCCAGAGAACATTATAGCTGGCGAAAAATGGCGCAGGAAATCATGGAGTTGGTGCTAAATGGAGATGGAGATAAAGCCAATGGCAAAGCCAGAAGATAATAAAATGGATACCTCCGGCACGCTTTTTATTGGCGCCTGCCCGCGCAGGTTAACGCTCCTCCTTAGTGTGAGTATTGCCATTAAAGTTACGCTTATTTTCGTTTTTGCCTGGCATATTCTCTTGATCATGGATGAGTTTGCCCAACTTGGCTACGCCAAGTATTTTGCTAATGGACTATTCGACACGATTCACCCCCCTAAGGCCGTAGGGTTTGCGGTGTTTTATAAACTGGCTCACCTGATTGGCTGGGATGCGGTTTCGATCATTCTCGTCGCGCGGATGCAGACGGCACTCCTCGCTTGTGGAACCCTGCTGCTGGTCTATGCCTGCGCGCGTGCGCTGGGCGAGCAGCGCTTACGGGCGCTTTTTATTATTCTCGTTTTACTCTGTTTTACGAATTTTATGGAGCGCATCTTCCGCACCCGTTCAGAGCCCCTGGCGCTGTTTTTCGCCCTGGCCGCCGTGCTGGTAATTCTGCGCGGCCATACGCTCAACGCAAGAAAGATTTTTATCGCCGGTATCCTGAGCGGACTGGCGTTTTTAGTTACCCAAAAATCAGCGTTCTTCAATCTGGCGCTTGGGCTTGGATTGGTGATTGACGCTACGCTGCGCAAACATTTCATCGATGCTATCGTTCGCGGCTTTTACTTAACCGCCGGTTGGTTACTTCCTGCAATTGCCTATTGCTTTATATTTGGCGGCAGCGACCCGTTACGTATCGCTGAAGGTTTGATCTTCGGTCCGGTAGAAGTGGCGGTATACAGCAGCGAAGCCTATAACGGGATTCGCGTATATGTCTTGCAAACCCTTTTAGACAATACGCTTCTCTATCTGCTCTGTTTTAGCGGCATGATAATGGCATTAAAGCGCTGGAAAACCTTGAATGAAAAAACGCGCATCGCCCTGATTTTTTCATTCGTCATTACCACGTTAGTTTTCACTCATAACCAGCCCTGGCCCTATGTGTTTATTATGGCGCTACCGTTTATATCGCTCTGGTCCCTCGTCCCGCTAGATAGCCTTCTCGCCCAAAACCGCAGGCCAGCCACGAGATTATTTATCCTGGCGGTGACAACAGTAACCCTGGTTTCAAGCTACTGTCTCAATCTCAGCTACCTGAAAATTAACAATGTGCAACAACTTGAACTGGTTACCAGAGCAGAAGCACTGCTCAAACCTGACGAAAAGTATTTTGATGGTATAGGGATGCTGCCCAACAGGCTGGAGCCGACGACGCTATGGCTCGATGCCTGGTATGTTTTAAAGACACGGCGAGAAGGTAAACATTCCGAAGCCTGGCAAGTGCTGACTCAGTCCCCCCCGAAAGTCATTATATGGTCCTACCGGTTGAGTAATATCTATTCTGCTATCGCAGAAGCCATCGACAACAGCTACGTCAAGGTCGCGCCAAGTATAAGATTGGCGGGGCGACAACTACACATTGGCCGTCAGGAGGAATTTAACGTACCGCTGTCCGGAAGATATCAGTTGTACAGTGAAACCGGCACCCCCATATCAGCACAAATAAACGTGGAAGGGATCACACTCGCCCCGCCGGTTACTTTGTCGGCAGGCGCTAAAACTATCACCTTACTTAATGGTCCGGAGAAGGCGCTATTGTTGCCGGAAGGAAATTATGATGGGTTGTTCAAAGACGGAGATGATAACAATAAACTGTTTGCCCATACGTATTACCGTTGAGCTTACAAAAAAACAGGAGATAACCCGGTCAGGTCATCTCCTGTTAAGCCGCGGTTAGCCTGCAAGAAAAAAGCGGAATGCCGGGTTATGCGTTTCGTCGTGACACTCATAGCCCAGTTCTTGCAAACGCGTTTCGAAATCCGGTTCGTGATCGCCCAGTTCAAACGCGGCCAGTACGCGGCCATAGTCCGTGCCGTGGCTGCGGTAATGGAACAACGAGATATTCCAGTGGGTCCCCAGCGTATGCAAGAACTTGAGCAGCGCGCCGGGTGATTCCGGAAATTCGAAGCTGAATAAACGTTCCTGTAGCGGTTTCGATGGACGACCGCCAACCATGTAGCGTACGTGCAGCTTCGCCATTTCGTCGTCAGAGAGGTCAACCACGCTGTAGCCACCGTCGCGCAACAGATTCAGGATCTCCGTGCGTTCTTCCATCCCCCTGCTCAACCGGACACCGACGAAAATGCAGGCGTTCTTATCATCGGCAAAGCGATAGTTAAATTCAGTGACTGAGCGACCGCCCAGCAGTTGGCAAAACTTCAGGAAGCTGCCTTTTTCTTCCGGAATGGTCACTGCCAGCAGCGCCTCACGCTGTTCGCCCAGCTCGCAACGCTCGGAAACGTAGCGCAGACCGTGGAAATTGACGTTAGCGCCGGAAAGGATATGCGCCAGACGTTCGCCGCGGATATTGTGCTGAGCGACGTACTTTTTCATTCCCGCCAGCGCCAGCGCGCCGGAAGGCTCTGCGACTGCGCGAACATCTTCGAACAGGTCTTTCATCGCCGCACATATCGCGTCGCTATCCACGGTGATGATGTCGTCGAGATATTCCTGACACAGACGGAAGGTTTCATCGCCAATGCGTTTTACCGCGACACCTTCGGCGAACAGGCCAACGCGTGGGAGATCGACCGGATGGCCCGCATCCAGCGCCGCTTTCAGACAGGCGGAGTCTTCCGCCTCCACCGCAATCACTTTGATTTGCGGCATCAATTGCTTAATCAGTACCGCCACGCCCGCCGCCAGACCGCCGCCGCCGACCGGTACAAATACACGATCAAGATGCGCATCCTGCTGCAGCAGTTCCAGCGCCAGCGTCCCCTGACCGGCAATCACCATCGGATGATCGAATGGCGGAACCCAGGTAAAACCCTGTTGCTGCGACAGTTCAATCGCTTTCGCTTTCGCTTCATCAAAGTTTGCGCCATGCAGCAGCACTTCGCCGCCAAACCCGCGAACGGCATCGACTTTGATATCGGCCGTCGCAACAGGCATCACGATCAGCGCCTTCACGCCCAGACGAGCGGAGGAAAACGCCACGCCCTGGGCATGGTTGCCTGCAGAAGCGGTGATCACCCCGTGAGCTTTTTGCGCCTCGGTCAGCCCTGCCATCATCGCGTAAGCGCCTCGAAGTTTGAAGCTGTGAACGGGCTGCCGGTCTTCGCGCTTCACGAGGATCACGTTATCAAGGCGCGATGAGAGCTTTTCCATTTTTTGTAGCGGCGTCACCTGCGCCGCTTCGTATACCGGCGCGCGGAGCACCGCACGCAGATATTCTGCCCCTTCCGGGGCTGCTGACAGAGGTTGTGATTCGGCCATCATCAGCCTCCCAGTTTCGATTTATCGCGGACCGCGCCTTTATCGGCGCTGGTCGCCAGGCTGGCATAGGCGCGCAGCGCAAACGACACCTGACGCTGACGATTTTTCGGAGTCCACGCTTTGTCGCCGCGTGCTTCCTGAGCTTCACGACGCGCAGCAATTTCCGCATCGCTCAGTTGCAGTTGAATGCCACGGTTTGGAATATCGATAGCAATCATGTCACCGTCTTCAATGATCGCGATATTGCCGCCGCTGGCCGCTTCCGGTGAAACGTGACCAATGGAGAGGCCAGAGGTGCCGCCAGAGAAACGACCGTCGGTAACCAGTGCGCACGCTTTGCCGAGGCCCATCGACTTGAGGAAGGTGGTCGGGTAAAGCATTTCCTGCATCCCCGGTCCGCCTTTCGGCCCTTCGTAGCGGATCACGACCACATCGCCTGCCACCACTTTGCCGCCGAGGATCGCGTCAACCGCCTCATCCTGGCTTTCATACACTTTGGCCGGGCCAGTGAACTTCAGAATACTGTCATCCACGCCGGCGGTTTTGACGATGCAGCCATTTTCCGCGAAGTTTCCGTAAAGTACCGCCAGACCACCATCTTTGCTGTAGGCATGTTCCAGCGAACGGATACAACCTTCAGCGCGATCGTCATCCAGCGAGTCCCAGCGGCAATCCTGCGAGAACGCTTCTGTAGTCCGAATACCCGCAGGGCCTGCGCGGAACATCTGCTTCACGGCGTCATCTTGCGTCACCGTGATGTCATACTGCTCAAGGGTTTGCGGCAACGTCAGCCCCAGCACGTTCTTCACGTCCCGGTTCAACAGGCCCGCACGATCCAGCTCGCCCAGAATCCCCAGCACCCCGCCCGCACGGTGAACATCTTCCATATGGTATTTCTGCGTACTCGGCGCCACTTTGCACAGCTGCGGCACTTTACGGGAAAGTTTGTCGATATCACTCATTGTGAAATCGATCTCCGCTTCCTGCGCCGCCGCCAGTAAGTGCAGAACGGTATTGGTGGAACCGCCCATCGCGATATCCAGCGTCATGGCGTTCTCAAACGCTGCCTTGCTGGCTATGCTGCGCGGCAGCGCGGAGGCGTCATCCTGCTCGTAGTAACGTTTAGTCAGCTCAACAATGCGTTTACCGGCATTGAGGAACAACTGTTTACGGTCGGCGTGAGTCGCCAACAGCGAACCGTTACCCGGCTGTGACAGGCCCAACGCTTCGGTCAGACAGTTCATCGAGTTCGCGGTAAACATCCCGGAACAGGAGCCACAGGTCGGACAGGCGGAACGTTCAACCTGATTACTCTGATCGTCAGAGACTTTCGGGTCCGCGCCCTGGATCATGGCATCGACCAGATCGAGCTTGATGATTTTATCAGACAGCTTGGTTTTCCCGGCTTCCATCGGACCGCCGGAAACGAAGATCACCGGAATGTTCAGACGCAGGGAAGCCATCAGCATCCCTGGGGTGATTTTGTCGCAGTTGGAGATACAGACCATTGCATCGGCACAATGGGCATTCACCATGTACTCCACCGAATCTGCGATCAGCTCGCGCGACGGCAGTGAATAAAGCATGCCCCCATGACCCATAGCGATACCATCATCCACGGCAATGGTATTGAACTCTTTCGCCACGCCGCCGGACGCTTCAATCTGTTCAGCGACCAGTTTACCGAGATCGCGCAGGTGCACGTGTCCTGGCACAAACTGGGTGAATGAGTTCACGACGGCAATGATCGGTTTGCCAAAATCGGCATCCGTCATTCCGGTTGCGCGCCACAGCGCGCGGGCTCCTGCCATATTGCGGCCATGAGTGGTGGTAGCGGAACGGTACTTAGGCATGCGTTATTTACTCCTGGTGTCTGTAAAACGGGACGGTGCGTGCCGTCCCATTTATCTTTAATTATGAATTTACCTGATCCAACCAGCCCCATTTGTCCTCGGTTTCGCCGGTGAACAGGCCGAAGAACGCTTGCTGGATGCGTTTGGTGACTGGACCACAGCGGCCTTCGCCCACCTGAATGCCGTCAACGCTGCGAACCGGGGTGATTTCCGCCGCGGTACCAGACATGAAGACTTCATCCGCCAGATACAGGGATTCGCGGGACAGAACCTGCTCGCGCACTTCAATACCCAGTTCTTTCGCCAGTTTAATGATGGCGTCACGGGTGATCCCCGGCAACGCGGAAGAGGTAAACGGCGGGGTAAACAGCACACCGTCTTTCACTTCAAACAGGTTTTCACCGGCGCCTTCGGAGATGTAACCATTCACATCCAGCGCAATACCTTCCTGATAGCCATGACGACGCGCTTCGCTACCCACCAGAAGTGACGAAAGGTAGTTACCGCCCGCTTTTGCGGCGGTCGGGATAGTGTTAGGTGCGGCACGGTTCCACGAGGAAACCATTGCATCGATCCCTTGTTCCAGCGCTTCAGCGCCCAGGTACGCGCCCCACGGGAACGCAGCGATAATGACGTCGGTGGTGTATCCCGGAGGCGGGTTCACGCCCATGCCTACATCGCCAACAAACACCAGCGGGCGAATATAAGCGCTGGTCAGGTTGTTTTTACGGATCACCTCACGGCAGGCTTCCATCAACTCATCCACGCTCTGAGAGACCGGGAAACGATAAATTTTGGCTGAGTCATGCAGGCGTTGCATATGTTCACGATGACGGAACACCACCGGGCCTTTGTGCGAGTCATAGCAACGGATGCCTTCAAAGACAGACGTACCGTAGTGCAGCGCGTGGGACATCACGTGAACTTTCGCGTCTTCCCAACGAACCATCTCGCCATTGAACCAAATGTAATCAGCTTTTTTCGTCGTCATTTCTTCTTCCTGTCACGCTTACGCGCGGATTTGTTGTGATGTTGTTGTGCTCTGGCAGATGGCAACATGTGCCACATCCACCAGCTTACTTAACTGACTAAACAGTAAGTCGACCGACCGTGGACTGGCAACGGTCAATTCGATATTTATATTCTGCGCGTCACGGGCGGCTTCCATATTCATGGCACATACCTGAAAACCACGATGGCGTACCACACGTAAAACACGTTCCAGCGTTTCCGGGTTAAAGCGAGCCTCTACGGCGACCTGATGTTGCATCATGATAATTTCTCCAGCATTTCAGCGTTGCTGGCGCCAGGCGGCACCAGTGGCCAGACATTCTCAAGTTCGTCGATTGAGACATGAAGCAGGTATGGCCCGTCGCTGTTCAGCAGGGTATCGAGCGCCGCTTCAACCTGGTCTTTTCGGGTGATGTGTTGGCCAGGGATGCCGAAGGCGCTGGCTAACGTGAGGAAATCGGGGTTATCGGTTAAGGTGGTTTCGCTATATCGTTCCTGGAAAAACAGCTGCTGCCATTGTCGAACCATACCTAACCGTTGGTTATCCAGTAAAACTATCTTCAACGGTAATTGCTTACGTTTTACGGTGCCCAGCTCCTGAACATTCATCATGAAGGAGCCGTCACCGGAGATACAGATAACGGTGTCGTCCGGTCGCGCAACCTGCGCCCCAACGGCAGCCGGTAAACCAAAGCCCATCGTGCCTAAGCCGCTGGAGGTGATGAAATTCTCCGGGCGACTGTAGGTCATATGTTGTGCAGACCACATCTGATGCTGACCGACATCCGTCGTTACAACACAGTTGGCAGGCTTACGCTCCGACAGCTGTTTCAGCAGCAGCGGCGCGTAGATGGCCTCCCCTGGATGATCGTAGCGCCAGGTGTGGTCAGTACGCAGTTCCGCATTACGCTGACGCCATTCATCGATGTCGACCGGTTGTTGCAGCGCAGGCAGCAGCGCATTCAAATCGCCCTGCAAGGTGACATGCGCCCGGCGCAGTTTGTTCAGTTCAGCCGGATCGATATCCATGTGGATAACACTGGCATGGGGCGCGAAAGTATCCAGTTTGCCGGTCACCCGGTCATCAAAACGTGCACCTACGGCAATCAACAAATCACATTCCTGCACGGCAAAATTCGCGGCTTTGGTGCCATGCATGCCCAGCATCCCCAGATAGTAGGGATAATCCGCCTCAACAGCCCCCAGGCCTTTCAGCGTGCAGGTCACCGGCATTTGCGTTACCGCAATAAACTCACGCAGCGCCGGAACCGCCTGCGCCATCCCTACGCCTCCTCCCACATACAGCATCGGTTTTTGCGCCTGAGCCAGCATGTTACGCGCCTGCTCTACGTCAGCCTGAGGGAAAACTGCCGCGTTTTCGACGGTCGTGAAATACGGTTCCAGCGCCCCGCTGGCTAACTGGATATCTTTCGGGATATCAACCAGAACCGGACCCGGACGACCCGTGTTAGCGACCTCAAACGCCTCCGCCATGATGCGTGGCAGCTCTTCCAGTGACTGCACCAGGAAACTGTGCTTGGTGCAGGCCAACGACAACCCCAGTACGTCCACTTCCTGAAACGCATCAGTGCCGATGAACGGCGCAGCAACCTGCCCGGTGATCGCGACAACAGGGACCGAATCTAACAGCGCATCTGCAAGTCCGGTGATCAGGTTGGTTGCCCCCGGACCAGAAGTAGCGATGCAGACCCCCGTTTTACCGGTGGAACGGGCATAGCCAATGGCTGCGATCGCGGCCCCCTGTTCGTGTCGGCACAGCAGGTGTTCCACGCCACCGTCGTACAACGCATCGTAGACCGGCATAATTGCGCCACCGGGATAGCCGAATACGGTGTCGACCCCCTGTGCACGCAACGCATGTACCACCCACTGTGCTCCATTCATAGTTAGTTCCCCGTCATAAATCTGAAGAAACAGAATTTTATGCTGTTATTCATTTTCTGCTCCTCTGTTGTGTTTTTAAGGTCAAAAAAAACCCCCGGACCTTTCGGTGCGGGGGTCTTAGTTCGTTAAGGCTTGATTTTTAAGCCTTTCCTCGTCCAAGTGCAGCCCCGCACGGTGGGATAATAATCACCACCACGCTAATCACGACCAGGCTAATCACTCGTAGAAGGGCTGTCATTTTTGTCTTTTCTGGCATCTTGTTCGAAGGAATGCCTAAAGAGTTACCATAGATTTCGCCAATAGCACAAGATTTTTTTCTTTTCATTTTTCTGACTCAGCTAACGGATTAACGAAAACTCCTTGTTTTATATACAAAAACCAGGAATTGAAAAAAATTCACTATCTGGACGGAAGTAAACCCCTTTTTCATAACGTCGCAGGAGAGGAAAACGGATTGCGAGCGCCCTTCCAGAAAAAGAGAAGACGTAAACTAATTGCATTAAAAGTGCGGAATCTTCTGCGAATAAACATTATTTAGCAGTGATCTTGCACAGAGGAAATTAGACATAATAGTGGCATCTGGAGGGGCTATGTCACTGTCAATTGTTCATACACGCGCTGCGCTGGGTGTCAATGCACCGGCGATTACTATCGAAGTGCATATCAGCAACGGTTTACCCGGTTTAACACTGGTGGGGTTACCAGAAACGACCGTCAAAGAGGCGCGCGACCGGGTACGCAGCGCGATCATTAATAGCGGATATGACTTTCCCGCAAAGAAAATCACCATCAATCTCGCCCCTGCCGATCTTCCCAAAGAGGGCGGGAGATATGATTTACCTATTGCTGTGGCGCTTCTGGTTGCCTCTGAGCAGCTTACAACCCATAAACTCGACCAATATGAGTTAGTGGGTGAATTAGCGCTTACAGGTGCGTTACGCGGCGTTCCCGGCGCCATATCCAGCGCAACCGAGGCGATACGGGTGGGAAGGGGCATTATCGTGGCAAAAGAGAACGAAGACGAAGTCGGGCTGATTGAGGGTGAAGGATGTCTGGTTGCCGATCATCTACAAGCTGTCTGTGCCTTCCTGGAAGGAAAATATGACCTTAGCCATCCTGTTGTTAACAACGACACTATCAGTGTGTCATCAGATGATCTCAGCGATATTATTGGTCAGGAGCAAGGGAAGCGCAGCCTTGAGATCACCGCCGCAGGTGGCCACAATCTGCTATTAGTTGGCCCACCGGGTACGGGGAAAACGATGCTTGCCAGCCGTCTTAATGGCCTATTGCCGGCATTAAGTAACGAAGAAGCCCTGGAAAGCGCCGCTATCCTCAGTCTGGTTAACTCGACCAGCGTGCAAAAGTTATGGAAACAACGACCTTTTCGCTCACCACACCACAGCGCATCCCTGACCGCCATGGTTGGTGGCGGAACTATCCCCGCACCAGGCGAAATTTCTTTGGCACACAACGGCATACTGTTTCTTGATGAGCTGCCTGAGTTTGAACGACGCACATTAGATGCTCTACGTGAACCGATAGAGTCTGGTCAGATCCACCTTTCGCGCACGCGCGCTAAGATCACCTATCCTGCGCGCTTTCAATTGGTAGCGGCAATGAATCCCAGTCCCACCGGTCATTATCAGGGCAACCATAACCGCAATACGCCTGAACAGACATTACGCTATCTCAGTCGGCTATCGGGCCCCTTTCTGGACCGCTTTGATCTTTCTCTTGAGATCCCTCTCCCACCGCCAGGCATACTCAGCCAGCCCGGTGTAAAGGGAGAAAACAGCTTTACGGTTAAACATCGGGTCATTGCTGCGCGGGAACGTCAGCATAAACGCCAGGGCAAATTGAATGCACACCTGCAAAACAGGGAGATACGTGAACACTGCCCATTAGCAGATGAAGACGCGCAGTGGCTTGAAGAGACCCTCATCCATCTTGGATTGTCTATACGCGCCTGGCAGCGGTTATTAAAGGTATCGAGGACTATTGCCGATCTCGCGCAAGCCGAACACATTTCACGAAGACACTTGCAGGAAGCGGTCAGTTACCGGGCGATAGATCGACTGCTTGCTCACCTGCAGAAACAACTGACATAAAAAAAGGGCCTTCGCCCTTTTTTTATTAGTCATCAGACTCTGTGTAGTCCTCAGCACCTTCCATCTGCGGTTTACCGCCGGACAGGGTATGGAAACGTTTTGGACGCTTGATACGCGTCATATATTTGGACCAGACGCGTTCCGCTTCGGTCACTGGCTCACGTTCACCACGACATACCGCAACAAAGAGCTTCTCTTCTTCGGTAACCGGCTCGCGTTTTCCGAGATCCAGCTCGTTGAAGGCATAACCGTGACGTTCAAGCAGTTGCGCCTCTTTGATGGTGAAATCACCATGACGAGAGAATCCGCGTGGATAATATTTGTTGTCGAAATATCGATTAGTCGTCGTAAAGCTTTCCGCCATCCTGCACGCTCCTAATTCTTTGGCCGATCTATTTATGGCGCGGAGTATTAGTTACGCTTGACAGAGTGTAAAACAAAACATTTAAATCATAACGACAAATAATTTTGCGGAGAGCACTGTGGATACGGAATTGTTAAAAACTTTCCTGGAAGTTAGCCGAACGCGCCACTTTGGCCGGGCTGCGGAAGCGCTCTACCTGACTCAGTCGGCGGTAAGCTTTCGCATCAGACAGTTGGAAAATCAACTGGGTGTGAATCTTTTTACCCGCCACAGAAATAATATCCGTTTAACGGCGGCCGGCGAGAAGCTTCTGCCCTATGCGGAAACGCTAATGAATACTTGGCAGGCAGCACGTAAAGAGGTCGCCCATACATCCAGACATAATGAATTTTCAATCGGTGCCAGCGCCTCTCTGTGGGAGTGCATGCTCAACGGCTGGTTGGGACGCTTGTATCAGTCACAAGAGCCCCAGAACGGCCTGCAATTCGAAGCCCGTATTGCGCAGCGCCAGTCACTGGTAAAACAGTTGCATGAACGTCAGCTTGATCTGCTTATCACCACAGAAGCCCCAAAAATGGATGAATTTAGCAGTCAATTACTGGGGTATTTCACCCTGGCGTTATATTGCGCCAGCCCCTCAACGATGAAAGAGGCTCTGAATTATCTGCGCCTGGAGTGGGGGCCAGACTTTCAACAAAACGAAGTGGGATTGATTGCTGCCGATGAAGTCCCGGTACTCACCACCAGTTCTGCTGAACTGGCCAGACAGCAACTTCATGCTCTGAACGGCTGCACATGGTTACCCACACGTTGGGCAAAAGAGAAAGGAGGTTTGCATACTGTTGCAGACAGCGCAACGCTTTCGCGTCCGTTATACGCTATTTGGCTGCAAAATAGTGATAAACATGTACTGATCAAAGATCTTCTAAAGATAGATGTACTGGGAGAATAAGCAGAAATGAGATTGGCAAGGATGCCAGAAAAGGAAGAGATCGGTATCTGGAGGCGCGTTTTACAGACAAAAAAAATCCTTAGCAGATGCTAAGGATTATTTTCTGGCAGGGGCGGAGAGACTCGAACTCCCAACACCCGGTTTTGGAGACCGGTGCTCTACCAATTGAACTACGCCCCTAATTAGGGTGGCGGAACGGACGGGACTCGAACCCGCGACCCCCTGCGTGACAGGCAGGTATTCTAACCAACTGAACTACCGCTCCACCGAATTTTTCTACAACCACTGATTTTTACATCAGTTTACTGCTTAATTTGATGCCTGGCAGTTCCCTACTCTCGCATGGGGAGACCCCACACTACCATCGGCGCTACGGCGTTTCACTTCTGAGTTCGGCATGGGGTCAGGTGGGACCACCGCGCTACAGCCGCCAGGCAAATTCTGTTTATTAACCCGCCTTTCGCCGGTTAATCTAATCTGTAATCACGCTGAAAATTTTCTCTCAATCCGCCAAAACAGCTTCGGCGTTGTAAGGTTAAGCCTCACGGTTCATTAGTACCGGTTAGCTCAACGCATCGCTGCGCTTACACACCCGGCCTATCAACGTCGTCGTCTTCAACGTTCCTTCAGGACCCTTAAAGGGTCAGGGAGAACTCATCTCGGGGCAAGTTTCGTGCTTAGATGCTTTCAGCACTTATCTCTTCCGCATTTAGCTACCGGGCAGTGCCATTGGCATGACAACCCGAACACCAGTGATGCGTCCACTCCGGTCCTCTCGTACTAGGAGCAGCCCCCCTCAATTCTCCAGCGCCCACGGCAGATAGGGACCGAACTGTCTCACGACGTTCTAAACCCAGCTCGCGTACCACTTTAAATGGCGAACAGCCATACCCTTGGGACCTACTTCAGCCCCAGGATGTGATGAGCCGACATCGAGGTGCCAAACACCGCCGTCGATATGAACTCTTGGGCGGTATCAGCCTGTTATCCCCGGAGTACCTTTTATCCGTTGAGCGATGGCCCTTCCATTCAGAACCACCGGATCACTAAGACCTGCTTTCGCACCTGCTCGCGCCGTCACGCTCGCAGTCAAGCTAGCTTATGCCTTTGCACTAACCTCCTGATGTCCGACCAGGATTAGCTAACCTTCGTGCTCCTCCGTTACTCTTTAGGAGGAGACCGCCCCAGTCAAACTACCCACCAGACACTGTCCGCAACCCGGATTACGGGCCCACGTTAGAACACCAGCCATTAAAGGGTGGTATTTCAAGGATGGCTCCACACGAACTGGCGTCCGCGCTTCAAAGCCTCCCACCTATCCTACACATCAAGGACCAGTGTTCAGTGTCAAGCTATAGTAAAGGTTCACGGGGTCTTTCCGTCTTGCCGCGGGTACACTGCATCTTCACAGCGAGTTCAATTTCACTGAGTCTCGGGTGGAGACAGCCTGGCCATCATTACGCCATTCGTGCAGGTCGGAACTTACCCGACAAGGAATTTCGCTACCTTAGGACCGTTATAGTTACGGCCGCCGTTTACCGGGGCTTCGATCAAGAGCTTCTCCTTACGGATAACCCCATCAATTAACCTTCCGGCACCGGGCAGGCGTCACACCGTATACGTCCACTTTCGTGTTTGCACAGTGCTGTGTTTTTAATAAACAGTTGCAGCCAGCTGGTATCTTCGACTGATTTCAGCTCCACGAGTAAATCGCTTCACCTACATATCAGCGTGCCTTCTCCCGAAGTTACGGCACCATTTTGCCTAGTTCCTTCACCCGAGTTCTCTCAAGCGCCTTGGTATTCTCTACCTGACCACCTGTGTCGGTTTGGGGTACGATCTGATGTTACCTGATGCTTAGAGGCTTTTCCTGGAAGCAGGGCATTTGTCACTTCAGCACCGTAGTGCCTCGTCATCACGCCTCAGTGTTAAAGTGAACCGGATTTACCTGGAACACACACCTACACGCTTAAACCGGGACAACCGTCGCCCGGCCAACATAGCCTTCTCCGTCCCCCCTTCGCAGTAACACCTGGTACAGGAATATTAACCTGTTTCCCATCGACTACGCCTTTCGGCCTCGCCTTAGGGGTCGACTCACCCTGCCCCGATTAACGTTGGACAGGAACCCTTGGTCTTCCGGCGAGCGGGCTTTTCACCCGCTTTATCGTTACTTATGTCAGCATTCGCACTTCTGATACCTCCAGCATGCCTCACAGCACACCTTCACAGGCTTACAGAACGCTCCCCTACCCAACAACACTTAGTGTCGCTGCCGCAGCTTCGGTGCATGGTTTAGCCCCGTTACATCTTCCGCGCAGGCCGACTCGACCAGTGAGCTATTACGCTTTCTTTAAATGATGGCTGCTTCTAAGCCAACATCCTGGCTGTCTGAGCCTTCCCACATCGTTTCCCACTTAACCATGACTTTGGGACCTTAGCTGGCGGTCTGGGTTGTTTCCCTCTTCACGACGGACGTTAGCACCCGCCGTGTGTCTCCCGTGATAACATTCTCCGGTATTCGCAGTTTGCATCGGGTTGGTAAGCCGGGATGGCCCCCTAGCCGAAACAGTGCTCTACCCCCGGAGATGAATTCACGAGGCGCTACCTAAATAGCTTTCGGGGAGAACCAGCTATCTCCCGGTTTGATTGGCCTTTCACCCCCAGCCACAAGTCATCCGCTAATTTTTCAACATTAGTCGGTTCGGTCCTCCAGTTAGTGTTACCCAACCTTCAACCTGCCCATGGCTAGATCACCGGGTTTCGGGTCTATACCCTGCAACTTAACGCCCAGTTAAGACTCGGTTTCCCTTCGGCTCCCCTATTCGGTTAACCTTGCTACAGAATATAAGTCGCTGACCCATTATACAAAAGGTACGCAGTCACCCCATTAAAGAGGCTCCCACTGCTTGTACGTACACGGTTTCAGGTTCTTTTTCACTCCCCTCGCCGGGGTTCTTTTCGCCTTTCCCTCACGGTACTGGTTCACTATCGGTCAGTCAGGAGTATTTAGCCTTGGAGGATGGTCCCCCCATATTCAGACAGGATACCACGTGTCCCGCCCTACTCATCGAGCTCACAGCACATGCAATTTTGTGTACGGGGCTGTCACCCTGTATCGCCGGCCTTTCCAGACCGTTCCACTACCACACATGCTGATTCAGGCTCTGGGCTGCTCCCCGTTCGCTCGCCGCTACTGGGGGAATCTCGGTTGATTTCTTTTCCTCGGGGTACTTAGATGTTTCAGTTCCCCCGGTTCGCCTCGTTAACCTATGGATTCAGTTAACGATAGTGCAACGAATTGCACTGGGTTTCCCCATTCGGACATCGCCGGTTATAACGGTTCATATCACCTTACCGACGCTTTTCGCAGATTAGCACGTCCTTCATCGCCTCTGACTGCCAGGGCATCCACCGTGTACGCTTAGTCGCTTAACCTCACAACCCGAAGATGTTTC
>NZ_LIFT01000015.1:0-96568 GCF_001297795.1 Citrobacter sp. CtB7.12
TAAACACACCGTCAGAATTGCCGCCAACGCTAATCAGTTCGATGCCCGACGTCGTCAGACCGCCCGCGCCCCCGGCGTTCAGTACTTTAACGTTCGTGCTGCCGGAGGTGTTGCCCGCAACGATCATCCGGTCAGTCGGTGAGCTGTCATCGCCCAGTTGGGTGTTCATCACGAGATTACCGTTAGTGCCTGTGTAATCACCGTCCACTGTCAGGGTTTTGAAGCTCGCGGTATCACGCGTCAGCATACGACGCTTTGTGGCGGCTGGCATAAAGGTCAGCGTGGAGTCATTCAGCGTCAGGTTGGTGAGCTGAGAACTTTTGGTCATGTTCCAGGCCGAGCCGTCGGCCAGCGACAGGTTATTCACTGCATTGCCGCGGGTGACCATCCCGCCGACGAAACGCGACTGGTTAATCGCATTCACATCAACCACGGCGGAATCCAGGGCTTCAATCGTCCCGACAACGTCGATTTTCTGCGGGTTAATCGTCACGCGGGAGTCGGCGTTTTCCGCCAGAATGGCAGTGGCATCCGGGTCGTTGTAGTTAACCCCCATCTGTACCCCACCGTTCAGCGTGATTTCGCCGCCCTTGTCCGCACGGACGTAGTTCCAGCTCCCGCTGCGGGTGGTATCGACAACATCAATGTTCAGACGACCATTAATGTCGATTTTACCCGCCGTGAGGGCATCTTCTTTACTGGCCATAATACCGGAACCGGTCGTCTGTTGATGCCCTTGAGTATCCAGGGTAATGGTCAGGTTATTACCGGTATATTGCGAGGAGCCCATTGAATCGACGCCTTCAAGAACCGTCTGATCCGCGCCTGATTTTAACAATACTGACGTCGTTCCATGAGTGGTGATGTACGAATCCAAATCGATGTCATCAATACCATCAGATAGCCAGATACCTGTAGCAACCGCCCCAACGCGATTGGCAGTGATATCGACCGCGGTATCACCAAAGGCTTCAATATAACCCGCGTTAGCATTAATACCGTCTGCAAACTCATCAGCAACGGATTTCACGGTGGCATTCTGATAACGAATAAGCGAGCGGTGAGTGGAATTTGTCGATTCTGAAACGATCCCCACGGAGTATTCCGTACTCTTGTTATTAACAATCAGGTTTTCAGCGTTGATGAGGGTTCCTTCTTTCGCATAAATGCCAAAAATGTGTCCCTTCGCTCCGGTGATGGTTGCATTCACCGTGGTGTCACCGGTCAGGGTAATCACGCCGTTATTCTTATCAGCGTAAATACCCATGATGTCCTTATTATCACGTTTGTGGCTGATGTTTATGGTTAAATCATCAGCAATAATCGCGCCTTTTTTCGCAAGATAGGCATCGCTTGATCCGCCGACATTGAGAATGCCAACCGCGAACATCGTGTGATAATCATTGTCCAGCGCCAGGTCAGGGCGTCCTTCAACCGTACCCGGAATGTAATCCCCGACAAGCTGATTAATGGTAGAACCTGACCCCAAATTGATTGTGCCGCTATTGGCAACAAAGACAGCGCCAGAGGCAAGTGAAAAATCGCCATCTTCAAACTCGCCCATGCCGCTAACAATCGGTGTTCCAGCCGGAGCCGTTACCGTAATCGCGCCATTGTTTTCCACGAAGAGGGTGTTGTCTTCCCCTGCGACGCTGATAATTTTATAGCTACCACCTGCAACCAGGGCACCACTGCCGGTGATAATGCCATCATCTTCATCATAAATTTTTGCATTTACGTTATTTGTCATTAACAGGCTGCCGATCAACAGCGCCATACTGGTTAATTTAAATTCTTTCATATCCCTATTCGCTTTTTTTAATAGACAAATACAGCACGGAATAAATTATATTTCTCAACGCTGCGTTTTGGTTTCCAGACAGAGCGAAAGCAATTTGAGTCAGACGATATCTGCCGAATTCCTTCCAGTAATTCATTCGTGCAACAGTGATTTATTTTTCATGTTGCTGAATGGATCACAAATGAATTGATCTTACGTAACTAAAGAAATCAGTTAAGTGTGAAGTGAAATAATGGATTACAGATGAAATGACGTTAATTTCGCAACAGGTATTGCATATAATAAAAGAGAGGGGTTGATGTCATCTTTATGATTTTTAAAGAGATAACATGTCTTAAATTCGATTTAAGATTTATTAAGATGTTTCATGGCGTAATTTAAACTCATCAGTATCATGACAGACAAATAAACCGAACGGGTAGGAATATTTCCTACCCGTGAATTTTTAAAAATCTATTACCCGCTGTGCGTGAAACAAGTTCGCCGCATTGACGAATATAGTCACTTTAAGCAGTTGGTTACCCTGAATGACTACTTCAATATCGACAATACCCTCGCGGACTAATACTCGCTCCTGATGTCTTTTCACCAGCAGCATTCTCCCTGAGGTGAAGAAGCGTCATAACGTGCAGCGTGTCGGATGGCATTACCATCCGACACCGAAATGCCTAACGACGGGAACGAACGATCTGGTAGCGTCGGGTAAAGTACTCAAACGGTGCGCTCCAGACGTGAACCAGACGGGTGAACGGGAAGAGCAGGAAGATAGTCATTCCCAGCACCAGATGCACGCGGAAGATAAACGCCACGCCGTCGAGGTGGGCAGAAGCTCCGCCACGGAAGGTGACAACCGACTGCGCCCATTCCACCAGTTTCAGCATTTCACTGCCGTCCGGGTGCTGGGCGGAGAACGGTATTGTGCTTAAGCCCAGAATGCACTGAATCAGCAGAATGCAGAGGATCAGGATATCTGCCGTGGACGAGGTGGCCCGGACGCGAGAGTTGGTCAGACGACGCACCAGCAAGCCCGCGCCGCCTACCAGCGTCAGTACGCCGCAGATCCCGCCGGCAATCATCGCCATCTGTTGTTTCACCGCAACAGGCAGGAACCAGGCGTACATCCAGTGTGGGGTTAACATGCCGAACAGGTGACCAAAGAAGATCCCCAGAATACCGATGTGGAACAAATTCGACCACAGGACCATCCCGCGCTTGTCCAGCATCTGACTGGAAGACGCCCGCCAGGTGTACTGGCCGTAGTCATAGCGCAGCCAACTGCCAAGGATAAACACCGTCCCGCAGAGATAGGGGTAGATGTCGTAAAAAAAGACGTTCAGGAACTGTATCATTTCGGGCCTCCCGCGCTGACGTCGACGTACTGTGGCGCCACGTCCTGGCTAAAGCGTCGTTGATATTGCTGTAACGGCGAACTGTCACAGGCCGTGGCGTTATCTTCGATAAATTTCACCTGTTCCTCTTCCCAGACGGCATCCAGCGCCTGTCGGGTATCATCACGGTCCTCGGCGTTCACCTGTTTCGTGACACTGTCACTTGATAGTGGGCTGCCCGCCAGAAAAAGCAGGGCATCAAACAGTTGATACCACGGCGTGTCGCGCTGCTTTAAGCGCCCGCCCAGCAGGGCCAGAATTGGAGCGACGTTCTGCAAACCTTCGCGCGCTTCCGCTTCCGGCAGTACGCTCAGGTATTCCAGATACAGTGGCAGATGGTCCGGCAGCTCGCGACAATCAAGCTGTAGCCCGACTTTCTCGTACTGCGCCAGCAAATCGACCATCGCCTGACCGCGATCGCGCGATTCAGCATGCACATGCTCGAACAACAGCAGCGAAGTGGCGCGCCCTCGATCAAACACTTCGCACCATTCGGCCTGTTTATCGAGCAGCGGCGCGCTGAGCAGGGTTTCGGTGAAGTCGGTGAGCATCGGCGCATCGTGTCGCACCAGCGCCAGCGCATCGTCCTTACACTCCCACAGTTGCTCATCCGGATACTCCATCAGCAGGCCAATCACCTTGAGGATTTGCATCATTCCCCCTCCGCTTTGTCACGTACTTCGGTGATGTTGATCGCGTCAATACGGCTACTGTTGAACAGATTAAATTTGGTATCGGAGCCGTGGCATCCATCACCGAAAGAGAAGCCGCAACCGTTGCGCTCAGGGAAGGCATCACGCGCCATTTCACGGTGGCTGGTCGGGATGACAAAACGGTCTTCGTAGTTGGCAATCGCCAGGTAGCGATACATCTCTTCAATCTGTTCCACGGTCAACCCGACTTCGTCAATCGCACGTGTGTCGGTGACGCCTTCCACGGTCTGCGAGCGCATATAATGACGCATCGCCATCATGCGCTTCAGCGCCCGCAGCACCGGGCCGGTGTCGCCAGCGCTCAGCATATTGGCGAGGTACTGCACTGGAATACGCAGGCTTTCGATCGCCGGTAGTACGCCGTCGCTTTTCGGCAGTCCACCCGCATCGGCGTAAGACTGAATCGGCGACAGCGGCGGCACATACCAGACCATCGGCAGAGTGCGGTATTCCGGATGCAGCGGCAGCGCCAGCTTCCAGTCCATCGCCATTTTGTAAACTGGCGAACGCTGCGCCGCGTCGATCACGTTCTGTGGAATGCCCTGTTTAAGCGCTTCTTCTATCACCGCCGGGTCGTGCGGATTCAGAAACACGTCGCACTGACGCTCATAGAGATCGGTTTCATGCTCGGTGCTGGCCGCTTCTTCAATGCGGTCCGCATCGTAGAGCAGCACACCAAGATAACGGATGCGCCCGACGCAGGTTTCGGAACAGACCGTCGGCTGGCCCGATTCAATGCGCGGATAACAGAAAATGCATTTTTCGGATTTGCCGCTTTTCCAGTTGAAGTAGATTTTTTTGTATGGGCAGCCGCTGATACACAGACGCCAGCCGCGGCATTTATCCTGATCGATCAGCACAATGCCGTCTTCTTCACGCTTGTAGATAGCGCCGCTCGGACAAGTGGCGACACAGCTTGGGTTCAGGCAGTGTTCACACAGACGCGGCAGATACATCATGAAGGTGTTTTCGAACTGGCCGTACATCTCCTTTTGGATCTTGTCGAAGTTACGGTCTCGCGCGCGCTTTTCGAATTCGCCGCCGAGCAGCTCTTCCCAGTTCGGGCCCCAGATGATTTTGTCCATCCGCTTACCGTCAATCAACGAGCGGGGACGGGCGGTAGGTTGATGTTTGCCTTCCGGCGCGCTGTGCAAATGCTGATAGTCGTAGGTGAAGGGCTCGTAGTAATCATCGATTTGCGGAATGACCGGGTTGGCGAAGATTTTGGTGATGACGCCCATTTTGCCGCCCAGACGTGGTCGGATTTTACCGTTCACGTCGCGAACCCAGCCGCCTTGCCACTCTTCCTGGTCTTCCCAGTTTTTCGGGTAGCCGATGCCGGGTTTCGTCTCAACGTTGTTAAACCACGCGTACTCCATTCCTTCACGTCCGGTCCAGACGTTTTTACAGGTGACGGAGCAGGTGTGGCAGCCAATGCATTTATCGAGGTTCAGTACCATGCCAACCTGTGAGCGTATCTTCATTTTTTCGCCTCCTGTACCTGATCCCGACCTTCATCATCCAGCCAGTCAATGTTTTTCATTTTTCTAATCATGATGAACTCGTCGCGGTTGGAGCCGACGGTACCGTAATAGTTAAAGCCGTAAGCAAGCTGCGCATAGCCACCAATCATGTGCGTCGGTTTCGGGCACACGCGGGTGACGGAGTTGTGGATCCCGCCGCGCATCCCGGTGACTTCCGAACCGGGGATATTCAGGATGCGTTCCTGGGCGTGGTACATCATCGTCATGCCGGGCGGCACGCGCTGGCTCACCACCGCACGGGCGGTGAGGGCGCCGTTGGCGTTGAAGGCTTCGATCCAGTCGTTATCCTCAATGCCGAGCTCTTTCGCATCCGTTTCACTGATCCAGACAATCGGCCCGCCGCGCGACAGCGTCAGCATTAGCAGGTTTTCGCTGTAGGTGGAGTGAATGCCCCATTTCTGATGCGGTGTCAGGAAGTTAAGCGCTTTCTCCGGGAAGCCGTTCGGTGGGATCTCCCGCATTTCGCTGACGCTGCGGGTGTCAATCGGCGGACGATAAGCCACGAGGCTTTCGCCGAATGCCCGCATCCATTGATGGTCCTGATACAGCTGTTGACGACCGGAGAGGGTACGCCACGGGATCAGTTCATGGACATTGGTATAGCCCGCGTTATAGGAGACATGCTCGCTTTCCAGTCCGGACCATGTCGGGCTGGAGATGATTTTGCGTGGCTGTGCCTGAATATCACGAAAGCGAATCTTCTCGTCTTCTTTGTTGAGCGCCAGATGCGTATGTTCGCGACCAGTCATCGCGCCGAGCGCTTCCCATGCCTTCACGGCGACCTGACCGTTGGTTTCCGGGGCCAGAGCGAGGATCACTTCCGACGCGTCCAGCGCGGTTTCAATCAGCGGACGACCTTTCGCCGGGCCATCACGCTTGGTGTAGTTGAGCTTGCCGAGGAAATCGACCTCCGTCTGGGTGTTCCACGAAATGCCCTTGCCGCCGTTACCCAACTTGTCCATCAAGGGCCCGAGCGAGGTGAAACGCTCGTACGTCGCGGGGTAATCGCGCTCCACCACGGCAATGTTCGGCGCGGTTTTACCGGGGATTAACTCACATTCCCCTTTACGCCAGTCCTGGATGTCGAACGGCTGCGAAAGTTCTGCCGGTGAATCGTGCTGCAACGGCTGCAACACCACGTCGGTTTCTTGTCCCAGATGGCCGACACAGACCTCAGAAAAGACGCTGGCGATGCCTTTGTAGATTTCCCAGTCGCTTTTTGATTCCCACGCCGGATCCACCGCCGCAGACAGCGGATGAATAAACGGATGCATGTCCGAGGTATTCATGTCGTCTTTTTCATACCAGGTGGCAGTGGGCAGAACAATATCGGAGAACAGGCAGGTGCTGGACATGCGGAAGTCGAGCGTCACCAGCAGATCGAGCTTGCCTTCAATGGCGGAGGATTCCCATTCAACCTCTTCAGGTTTAATGCCTTCGCGGGAACCCAGCGCTTCCCCCTGAATGCCGCTCTCTGTTCCCAGTAAATATTTGAGCATGTACTCGTGGCCTTTACCGGAAGAACCAAGGAGGTTAGAGCGCCAGACAAACAGGTTACGCGGATGGTTCTTGCCGCTGTCGGGTTGTTCGCAGGCAAAACGAATATCGCCGGATTTCAACGCCTGAACGGTGTATTCCACGGGAGACAAGCCGGCTTTTTCGGCGCTGGCCTTCACCGTCAGCGGGTTGAGGTTGAGCTGCGGCGCAGAAGGCAACCAGCCCATGCGCTCGGCACGCACGTTGAAATCGATCAGATGACCGGTGAATTTCGAGGCATCCGCCAGCGGTGAGAGCAGTTCCTGGGCGGTGAGTTTTTCATAGCGCCACTGACTGGCGTGATTATAGAAAAACGAAGTGCTATTCATCTGGCGCGGCGGACGGTTCCAGTCGAGCGCAAAAGCCAGCGGTAGCCAGCCGGTTTGCGGACGCAGTTTTTCCTGGCCGACATAGTGCGCCCAGCCGCCGCCGCTCTGTCCGACACAGCCGCAGAACACGAGGATGTTGATCATTCCCCGGTAGTTCATGTCCATGTGATACCAGTGGTTAACACCGGCACCAAGGATAATCATCGAGCGACCGTGGGTTTTATGTGCGGTATCGGCAAACTCACGGGCGATGGTTTCAATCTGGAAACGCGGCACGCCGGTGATCTGCTCCGCCCACGCCGGGGTATAGGCCTTCACCTCGGTATAATCCTTCGCACCGTACATGTCATCCAGACCGCGATCGAGGCCGTAGTTGGCCAGCACCAGATCGTAAACGCTGACCACCGGACAACGGCGGCCATCGGCAAGCGTCAGTTGCTTTACTGGCAACTGGCGCACCAGTACCGGTTCCTGCTTCACGCTGCGAAAATGCGGGTTTTCGTTGCCGCCAAAATAGGGGAATGCGACGCCCAATACCTCATCATGCTGACCAAGCAATGACAGCGACAGCTCGGTTTCCGTACCCGCCGCCAGCGACTCAAGGTTCCATTTACCTTTTTCGCCCCAGCGGAAACCAATCGAGCCGTTAGGCACTACCAGTTCACCGGTGGTGTTGCAGGCGACCGTTTTCCACTCCGGATTATTACTTTCGCCCAGACCGTCGACCAGATCCGAGGCGCGCATCATTCGTCCTGGCACATAGCTGCCGTCTTCACGGGCGTCCAGTAATACCAGCATCGGCATATCGGTATAGCGACGGCAGTAGTTAAGGAAGTAGTCGCTGGGATTGTCGAGGTGGAACTCTTTTAAGATCACGTGGCCCATTGCCATCGCCAGCGCGCTGTCGGTACCTTGTTTTGGTGCCAGCCACTGATCGCTGAGTTTGGCGACTTCGGAGAAGTCAGGGGTAATGGCGACCGTTTTCGTCCCTTTGTAACGGACTTCGGTAAAGAAGTGTGCATCCGGAGTACGCGTTTGCGGTACGTTGGAGCCCCAGGCGATGATATAGCTGGAGTTGTACCAGTCGGCCGATTCCGGCACGTCAGTCTGCTCGCCCCAGGTCATCGGTGACGCGGGCGGTAAGTCGCAGTACCAGTCGTAAAAACTCAGGCAGGTACCGCCGAGCAGGGAAAGGTAACGGGTGCCGGCGGCGTAGGACACCATCGACATTGCCGGGATCGGCGAGAAACCGGCGACGCGGTCCGGTCCATAGGTTTTCACCGTCCAGACGTTGGCGGCGGCAATCAACTGGTTAAGCTCTTTCCAGCTGGAGCGGATGAATCCACCGCGTCCGCGTACCTGCTTGTAGCTCTGGCTCTTTAGCGGGTCGTTCATGATTGACTCCCACGCCAGCACCGGATCGGCATGGGTGGACAGCGCGTCACGCCACAGTTCGATCAGACGCTTACGCACCAGCGGGTATTTCAGGCGGTTGGCGCTGTACAGATACCAGGAGTAGCTGGCACCACGCGGGCAGCCGCGCGGTTCATGGTTAGGCAGATCCGGACGCGTCCGGGGATAGTCGGTCTGCTGGGTTTCCCAGGTCACCAGACCATTTTTGACGTAGATCTTCCAGCTACAGGAGCCGGTACAGTTCACCCCGTGGGTGGAACGGACAATCTTGTCAAACTGCCAGCGCTGACGATAGCTGTCTTCCCAGTCCCGATTGGTATGCATCACCTGGCCGTGACCGTCAGCAAAGGTGTCACCCTTTTGTTTAAAGTAACGGAAGCGATCCAACAGTTTACTCATGACATTTCTCCTGCTCCATAGGGTCTTGTAGGCCGGATAAGTCCTGGAGACCTGATAGCGACGCCGCGGCGTCGCTATCAGGCGTAAAATTCTTGCCGGATAGGCGCAAGCGCCTTATCCGACCTACAAAACATCGGTGAATATGTTGTTATTTTTGCTTCGGTTTACGGCGGCCATAGACCAGCCAGGTCACCAGCACGCAGACGATGTAAAACACCAGAAAGATTTTCATGGCACCGACGGGAGAACCGGTCATCGCCAGCGAACTGCCGAAGGCCTTAGGAATGAAAAAGCCGCCGACGGCGCCAATCGCGGAAATAAAGCCCAGCGCGGCGGCGGTGTCGGTCACCGCTTCACGCTGTGCCTGTTCGTCAGTGCCACCACGCAGTTTTACCCTGTAGATGGTGAGCTGGCGGAAGATGACGGCGATCATCTGGAAGGTAGAGCCGCTGCCCAGACCGGCGGTCAGGAACAGCCCCATAAAGACCAGATAGAAGGCAATAAAGCTGCCGGAACCGGAGCCGGGAAGTGTCAGGAAGAGCAGGGCCGAGAACAGCGCCATAAAGATGAAGTTAATCAGCGTCACCCGGACGCCGCCGAACTTATCAGAGATGACACCACCTGCAGAACGCGCCAGCGCGCCGATAAACGGGCCAAAAAACGCCAGATTGAGGATGTTCACGTCGGGGAACTGCGTCTTCGCCAGCATGGCAAAACCTGCGGAAAAGCCGATGAACGATCCGAATGTGGCCAGATAGAGCAGGCTCAACAGCCAGAGGTGAAAGCGCTTGAGCACCGGTAACTGAGACGCAATAGAGGCTTTGGAACTGGCAATATCATTGGTGCCCAGCCAGGCGGCAATCGTGGCAATCGCCAGCAGCGGCACCCAGATCCAGGCGGCGTTTGCCAGTGAGAGCAGTGACCCATCGGGTTGCGGTACGCCCTGAACGCCGAGGAAGGCGAAGATCGGCAGAAAGATTACCAGCGGCGCGACGAGTTGCATCACGCTGACGCCGAGATTACCCAGTCCACCGTTCACTCCCAGCGCGCTGCCTTGTTTCGATTTTGGGAAAAAGAAGCTGATGTTGCCCATGCTGGAAGCAAAATTTGCGCCAGCAAAACCGCATAGCAGCGCGATAATGATAAATACCTCGAAAGGGGTGGTGGTATTTTGCACCGCAAAGCCGAGCCAGACGCAAGGAATAATCAGGATTGCGGTACTAAACACCGTCCAACGGCGTCCGCCAAATATAGGCACCATAAAGGAGTAGGGAACACGTAATATTGCACCAGAAAGAGAAGGTAATGCGGTCAATAAAAAGAGTTGATCGGTGGTGAAATTAAAACCAATTTTATTAAGATTGACGGCAACGGCACTAAATAACATCCAGACGCAGAAGGCGAGTAAAAGGCAAGCGACTGAGATACAAAGGTTTCTTCGCGCTATGTGCTTTCCTTTATTCTCCCAAAATGCAGGATTTTCCGGCTTCCAGTCACTCAAAAGATAACGATTATTCTTCTCATTTTGTCGTGCCATATTACCCCTCACATGCACAGATCGTTCATAAAAAAATAAGAAATAGTCTGCGTAAAAGGGCGCTATACGCCCTTTTTAGAATTTATTAATGCTTTTAGGAATATTGATGAAAGGATAGATAAGAATGCGCAACCACGCGGAGCGAAGGGGGAATAACAGGTTGCTTAAGTGTTACCAAATGTAAATAAAAAGTATAAGTGATTAACATTCATTCGTTCAGGAAAAAAGCTCCAGCTCAATCATGCGATCAAGATGGCGATCAAACGCCGGATCGGCCATCTCCTGAATGCCGAGAACGTACATGCCATCAAGGCCACAGACCAGCGCAATCAGGCGCCAGGCGATGTCGGCAGGGGCGGAGGCGAGGGTGAACTCTCCGGCGGCGAGTCCGCTTTCGATAATTGCGACCGTTTCCTCGTGCCACATGCGCATGGTGAGGAGATAAGCGCTTTTGATTTCCGGGTCTTTATCCGCAAGGATCTGCGCTTCGCGCCAGAGCTTAATGTAGGGCTCGAATCCGCGATCATCACTGCCCAGCGCGGCGTGCAGACGTGTGCGCCAGGTGGCATCTTCCGCGACCAGTTCCGCATCCAGCAAGGTGCGAATCAGACGAACAAAAGCCTGTGATTTCAGTTCGCCAGCGGAGGTGAAATGGTGGTGGACTTGCCCGGTGGCCACTTTTGCTTCTGTGGCTATCCGTCGGACGGTCATGGCCGAAAAACCGTCTTCGAGCGCCACGCGCATGGCGGCCTGCAATATCACTTCGCGACGCTCATCTTTGTTCAGATAGCTCATATCCCCTCCATTCTTTGCGGAGAGGCAGTGTATCAACAAGCTGGACAACCGTTCAATTGTTACACGCTACAACTGAAGCGAGAGTTCCATCGCGGAACGACGCAGGGGGGCCAGCGCTTTTTCCTTCAACGCGGCGGCGCTCATTGATGACGCCGGCACCCCGACATTGAGGGCCGCCACCACGTTGCCACTGCGGGAAAGCAGCGGAACGGCCAGGGAACAGAGTCCAACTTCGATCTGTCGGTCAGCCAACGCGTAGCCCTGGATACGTACCCGTGCGATCTCTTCCCGCAGCGCCGTCAGGTCGCAAATCGTATGCGGGGTATAGCGGAGGAGCTGAGCGCGTGACAATGTCACCTCTAACTGTTCTTCGGGAAGCGCGCTAAGCAGCACGCGACCCATCGACGTGGCCCATGCGGGCAGACGGCTACCGCGTCCAATGTCGACGCTGAGCAGGTTATTCACCGCCGCGCGGGCGATATACAGTACGTTATCGCCATCAAGCGTGGCAGCAGAACAGGATTCGCCGAGTGATTTACCCAGATTATCCAGCGCGGCCTGCGCCACTTTTGCCAGCGGCGTACCGGCGAGATAGGCGTGACCCACGGCCAGTACGCGTGGCAGCAGTTCATAACTGCGGCCGTCGGGACTGTGCACCATACCCAGTGCCGCCAGGGTATAGAGACAGCGACGCACAGCCGCACGGGAAATCTGCGTTTTCTGGCTGAGTTGTGAAATCGTCAGGCGCTGACGTTGAGGAGTAAACGCATTCAGGACTTCCAGACCCCGCGCCAGGGACAGCATAAAATTAGGGTCAGACTTAGCCGGCGGGCTATTGATAACTATCTGATTTTTATCGCTCATTGAGTCCTTCTCCTGTGCAACGCAAATCTTAAACCGCATCAACTATACCGCGCGAATGAACGCGAGCCCGGGAATATCCCCATTTTCCCACCGGGATCACACTATTAACCTCAACGTAACAATCACGCTGATAATCGCACAACATTTCGATTATCGCCGTTGACCACCTCCATAGCACACACCTATTGTCAAAAGCATCGTCACCGTGGGTTATCACCGGTGGCACGAAAAGTAATGATATTTATGCTCAGGAAGAAACGAATGACTGCGACCGTTGAACATATTGAAAGCTGGGTGGTTGATGTCCCGACGATTCGGCCTCACAAACTTTCCATGACCACGATGGGGTGTCAGACGCTGGTGATTGTCCGGATCACACGTTCAGACGGGATCTGCGGCATTGGCGAAGCCACTACTATTGGTGGTCTGAGCTATGGGGTGGAAAGTCCGGAGGCGATTCAGTCCGCGATTACGCACTATTTCACACCTCTGTTGAAAGGCCAGCCTGCCGGGAATCTGAATGCGCTGACGTCGCGTATTCGCAGTGCAATCAAAGGCAACACCTTTGCCAAATCGGCTATTGAAACCGCGCTGCTGGATGCCCAGGGAAAAGCGTTAGGACTGCCGGTTTCCGCACTGCTGGGCGGCGCGCTGAATACCGTCCTGCCGGTCTTATGGACGCTCGCCAGCGGCAACACAGACAACGATATTGCCGAGGGACAGCGGCTGCTGGATGCCGGGCGGCATCGGGCATTTAAGCTGAAGATCGGCGCCCGTGAGCTGGAAACCGACCTGCGTCATACCCGTGCCATTGTGGAAGCGCTGGGGGATCGCGCCAGCATCCGTGTTGACGTCAACCAGGCGTGGGATGCTACTTCAGCGGCAAAAGGATGCCGGGAACTGGCGGCCATGGGCGTTGACCTGATTGAGCAACCGGTGAGCGCCGAAGACAACAATGCGCTGGTACGCCTGAGTCATCGCAGTGACGCGGCAATCCTGGCGGATGAATCCGTTGCCAGCCATTTCGACGGTTATCGTCTGGCGCAGCAGGGGTTCAGCGGCGCCTATGCGCTGAAGATTGCCAAAGCCGGTGGACCGGCCAGCGTGCTGAAACTGGCGCACGTTGCACAGGCGGCAGGAATCGGACTGTACGGCGGCACGATGCTCGAAGGTACCGTGGGTACGGTGGCATCACTGCATGCATGGTCAACTCTGCCGTTGCAGTGGGGCACAGAGATGTTTGGCCCGCTGCTGTTAAAAAATGACATCGTCAGCTTTCCGCTCTCCTTCGCCGATGGTTGTGTCACGCTGCCGCAAGCACCGGGACTGGGAGTCGAACTGGATGAGGAAAAACTGCAGTTTTATGCCCGCAAGCGTCGGGAATAACAGGAGAGACAAATGTTATTTAAAGTGGATATGACCGTGAATATTCCTTACGGAATGCCGGCGAATGAAATTGAAGAAATTAAATCACGGGAAAAAGCCTATTCCCAACAGTTACAACGAGACGGTAAATGGCGACATATCTGGCGCGTTGCAGGGCAGTACGCCAATGTCAGTATCTTTGATGTCGATGATCCCGAAGAATTACACCGGATATTAATGGCACTGCCGTTATATCCATTCATGGATATTCGCATCGAAGCGCTGTGCCGCCATCCATCGTCTATTCAGAATAACGACCGATAATATCAGTACCGCATGCCGGAAATGATCCGGCATAACCCTACAGACAATAATAAGCGAGACGCATTATGAGCCATTCTTTTATCCAACAAGATGACGTACAGAAATTATTGCGTGAAGGTGCCGGATTAAATGGGCCGGAAGGGAATGAACGTTTTAAATCGATTATTCATCGCCTGCTCGGTGATATTTGTACCCTTATTGATGATTATAATGTCACGCAGGAAGAATTCTGGCATGCGGTGAATTATCTGCATGAACTGGGCGGACGTCAGGAAGCGGCCCTGCTTGCTGCCGGTCTGGGTCTGGAACACTTCCTCGATCTGCGCCAGGAAGCGATCGAATCCCGCCAGTCATCAGAGACCGGTACCCCGCGTACCATCGAAGGGCCATTGTATGTGGCTAACGCACCGCTGGCTGATGGCTATGCCCGGATGGATGACGGCAAAGATGCTGGCGAAGTGATGTGGTTGCACGGTCAGGTCAAGGACGTACACGGACAACCGGTGGCCGGGGCGATTGTCGATATCTGGCATGCCAACACGCTGGGCAATTACTCTTTCTTCGATCAGAGCCAGAGCGACTACAACCTGCGCCGTCGCATTCGTACCGACGCTGAAGGGCGCTACAGCGTGCGCAGTATTCTGCCTTCGGGTTACGGTTGCCCGCCGGACGGCCCGACGCAGAAATTGCTCAATCAACTGGGCCGCCACGGCAACCGCCCGGCGCACATCCACTTCTTTGTCTCTGCGCCGGGCTTTAAGCACCTGACCAGTCAGATCAACCTGAACGGTGACCAGTATCTGTGGGATGATTTCGCCTTCGCTACCCGTGATGGTCTGATTGCCGACCCGGTGAAAATCAGCGATCCGGCGTTGATTCAGCAACGCGACCTTGCCGGTGAACATACAGAAGTCTGTTTCGACTTTACGCTGTGCGCGGCGCAACGTGCTGAAGAAGAGCAACGAATTACCCGACTGCGCGCTCAGGAATAATACGCGACGCCTGTCTGACCCATATCGTTTTATACCCTACATAATTTGAGCGCAGCCAACACAACTGCCACTTGAAGTATGACGGGTATATACATCCTGAATTATGCAGGAGGGATACACTCATGCAAAAAACGCTCTCGGCATTAAAAGATAAAATCACGCAGGCTCTGATTGTGGATCGTGATAATCATATTTATCGTTGCCATCGTTCGATATTTACCGATGAGCAGTTATTTAATCTGGAACTCAAACATATCTTCGAAGGGAACTGGGTATTTCTGGCGCATGAAAGTCAGATCCCGGAACCCGGTGATTATTTTACGCTGACCCTGGGACGTCAACCGGTCATTATTACCCGCGATAAAAAGAACGAACTGCATGCACTTATTAATAGCTGTGCGCATCGTGGCGCGATGTTATGTCGACGAAAGACGGGAAATAAAAACTCCTTTACCTGTCCGTTTCACGGCTGGACCTTCAGTAATAACGGCAAACTGTTGAAGGCGAAAGATGAAAATACCGGTGGTTATCCGGAGACATTCAGGCATGACGGGTCGCACGATCTGAAATCGCTTCCGCGCTTTGCCTCGTATCGCGGATTTCTGTTCGGTAGTCTGAGTGAAGATGTGCTGCCGCTGGAAACCTACCTCGGCGAGACCAGCAAAATTATCGATCTGATGGTCGATCAGGCTCCCGAGGGGCTGGAAGTCCTGAAAGGTTCGTCCAGCTATGTCTATGAAGGCAACTGGAAACTGGGGGCGGAAAACGGGGCCGACGGCTATCACGTCAGCGTGGTGCACTGGAATTATGCCTCAACCATGTCGCGCCGTAATTACGAAGCGGAAGGCACGCGGGCGGTGGATGCCAACGGCTGGTCTAAGAGTCTCGGCGGTGGCTACGGGTTTGAACACGGTCATATGCTGCTGTGGACGCGGGCGATGAACCCTGAAGTCCGCCCGGTTTACGATCATCGTGAGCGGTTAAAGGCGGAATTTGGTGAAAATCGCGCCGACCAGATGGTCAATGAGACACGGAATTTGTGTCTCTATCCCAACGTGTACCTGATGGATCAGTTTTCCACGCAGATCCGCGTGATTCGCCCCATCGCGGTCGATAAAACCGAAGTGACGATCTGGTGCTTTGCGCCTAAAGGCGAATCTGACCAGGCTCGCGCGCTACGCATTCGCCAGTATGAGGATTTCTTTAACGTCAGTGGGATGGGAACCCCCGACGATCTGGAAGAGTTCAGCGCCTGCCAGCGCGGCTATCTGGGAGAAAATCTGGCGTGGAGCGATCTCAGTCGCGGCGCGCTGCACTGGGTAGATGGTCCGGATGAACATGCGCAACAGGCAGGATTCAGACCGCTGTTGAGTGGTGTGAAGTCCGAAGATGAGGCGCTCTACATCGCTCATCATCATCACTGGCAAAACGTGATGCTCGCGGCGGTGGAAAAAGAACAGCAGCAATATGAACAGTCGATTACGCAACGCGTGGAGGTGGGCGGATGTTAACGCTTGAACAGGTTCGCCAGTTTCTCTACTACGAAGCGCGGTTGCTGGACGATCGCCAGTGGGACGCGTGGCTCAACTGCTATAGCCCGAAGGTAGTCTTCTGGATGCCCGCCTGGGGCGATGATGATAAAACCACCCGCGACCCACAGCGGGAGATTTCGCTTATCTATTATCCCAACCGGGATGGACTGGAAGATCGGGTGTACCGCATCAAAACCGAACGTTCCGGCGCCAGCACCCCGGAGCCGCGTACCACGCATATGATCAGCAACGTCGAACTGCTGGGCGAGAAAGAAGGCGGCATCGAGGTGCGCTACAACTGGGTCACTTACAGCCACCGTTATCAGCATACCGATGCCTACTTCGGCACCACACACTGCACGCTGGTTGAACAGGACGGCCAGCCGCAAATCATGCGGAAAACCGTGCGACTCAATAACGACTATATCCGTCAGGTGATTGACGTTTACCATATTTAAGAGGTGCTTATGAGTTTTACAATTGCCCTCAATTTTGAGGACGGCATCACCCGTTTTATTCAATGCAACGCCGGTGAAAAGGTACTGGATGCCGCTTACCGGCAGAAGGTGAACCTGCCGATGGATTGCTCCGACGGCGTTTGCGGCACCTGTAAATGCCACTGCGCCAGCGGCGATTACGCGCTGGGAGAGGACTTTCTGGAAGAGGCGCTGAGCGAGGATGAAGCCACTGCACGACAGGTGCTGACCTGCCAGATGATCCCCGCCAGCGACTGTGTCATTGACGTGCCGGTCGCTGCGGCACAGTGTAAAACCAGCATCACGACGACGCATGCAGATGTGCTGGCGATCAATGCGCTCTCTGACACCGCGATTGAACTGGTCGTACGCCCGGATACCGCGCTCCATTTTCTCTCCGGGCAGTACATCAACATTCAGGTTCCGGGGACGACGCAGCAGCGTGCCTACTCATTCAGTTCGCTGCCGGGCAGTAACGAAGGACGCTTTCTGATCCGTAATGTGCCCGGTGGGTTGATGAGTCAGTGGCTGACCCAGCGCGGACAACCCGGTGATACCGTTACGCTTAGCGGTCCGATGGGCAGTTTTTATCTGCGCCACGGCGAACGCCCGGTGCTGATGCTGGCTGGCGGTACCGGACTGGCCCCGATGCTGTCCATGCTGGAAACGCTCGCTGCGCAGGGGAGCCAGCGACAGATCTCGTTACTGTATGGCGTGACCTATGATGTCGACCTGGTCAAAACCGACGCGCTGGACGCCTTTCAGCAGAAACTGGCTGACTTCCGCTGGTTACCGGTTGTCGCCGACGCGCAAAGTGGTTGTCCACAGCGCGGGTTTGTCACCGATCATCTTAGCGAGGCGATGCTCAATCAGGGCGATGTGGATATTTATCTTTGTGGTCCGCCGCCGATGGTCAATGCCATCACCACGGCGTTACGCGAGCGGGGCATTACGCCAGCCGGATTCTGGTACGAAAAATTTATCGCCAGCCAGAGTGCGGCGGCGTAAGGAGCCTCTATGCGATTTAACGATAAAGTTGTGGCCATTACCGGCGCGGCGCAGGGAATTGGTCGCCAGACCGCTATTCAGGCCGCGCAAGAAGGGGCGCGGCTGTTGCTTATCGATCGTTCCCGCCACGTCCATGAACTGGCGGCAACGCTGGCGTCGGGTGGGTGTCAGGTGCTGGCGCTGGAAGCGGACCTGGAACAATGGGAAAGCACCGAACAGGTTTTTGCCGCAGGCGTCGCGCATTTTGGACAACTGGACGTGCTGGTCAATAACGTCGGCGGGACTATCTGGGCCCGACCGTTTGCCGAATACCAGCCGGATCAGATTGAGAAAGAGATCCGTCGTTCGCTGTTTCCGACGCTGTGGGGCTGCCGCGCAGCGCTCCCGTGGATGCTGAAACAGGGGCGCGGCAGTATTGTGAATATCTCTTCTGTTGCCACAGGCGGGGTAAACCGCGTGCCATATTCAGCCGCGAAGGGCGGCGTCAACGCGCTAACACGATCGATTGCAATGGAATACAGCGGCTGCGGTATTCGCATCAATGCGGTGGCACCCGGAGGGACCGACGCCCCGGCGCGTCTCGTCCCGCGCAATGAAGAGACGCCGTCCGCCCAGGAGCAGGCGTGGTATCAGCAGGTGATTGATCAGACCATCGACAGCAGTCTGATGCACCGCTATGGAACGCTGGCGGAGCAGGCGAATGCGATCCTGTTCCTCGCCAGCGATGACGCCAGCTATATTACCGGCGTCATCTTACCGGTTGCCGGAGGCGATCTCGGCTGATGTTGTTCTACCCGTAAGCCGACACGGGAGGTCGGCTTGCTGTTTTATTCCGCTGGATTGCCATCATTCACCGACGTCAAAATCATTCACAGATTCAATAACCCTCATCTTCGATAATCACGTAGCTGAACAAAAAGTTGGACATATGTTCAATTTTCCGTAGGATCGTGGAAGCTGGACATGTGTCCAGTTTGTATTTACAGGGAGCTTTATGTTTCGTCAGTGGTTAACGTTAGTGATTATTGTGCTGGTCTACATTCCTGTTGCGATTGATGCAACGGTGCTGCACGTTGCCGCACCCACGCTGAGTATGACGCTGGGTGCCAGTGGCAACGAGCTGTTGTGGATCATTGATATTTACTCGCTGGTGATGGCAGGGATGGTACTGCCGATGGGCGCGCTCGGCGATCGCATCGGCTTTAAGCGCCTGCTGATCCTCGGCGGGACGCTGTTCGGTCTCGCGTCACTGGCTGCCGCCTTTGCCCACACCGCCAGCTGGCTGATCGCCACTCGGGCCATTCTGGCAATTGGCGCAGCGATGATCGTACCGGCGACGCTGGCCGGGATCCGCGCCACCTTCTCGCAAGCACGCCATCGCAACATGGCGCTTGGCGTCTGGGCGGCGGTGGGGTCTGGCGGAGCGGCATTCGGCCCGCTGGTGGGCGGCATGTTGCTTGAGCACTTCTATTGGGGCTCAGTGTTCTTAATTAATGTGCCGATTGTACTTGTCGTGGTGGCGCTCACCGCGCGCTATGTTCCGCGTCAGGCCGGACTTCGCGATCAGTCGCTCAATCTGGGACATGCCATTATGCTGATTGTCGCGATCTTGCTGCTGGTTTACAGCGCGAAAACGGCGCTGAAAGGGCACATAGCTACCGGCGTTATCGCGCTGGCGCTGGTGAGCGGCGCACTGTTGCTGGCGCAGTTTGTCCGCATTCAGCTGGCGGCGAGTCGTCCCATGATTGATATGCGCCTGTTCACCCATCGTATTATCTTAAGCGGCGTGGTGATGGCGATGACAGCGATGATTACACTGGTCGGTTTTGAGCTGTTAATGGCGCAGGAATTGCAGTTTGTTCATGGCTTAACGCCGTATCAGGCTGGATTGTTTATGCTGCCAGTGATGCTGGCCAGTGGGTTTAGCGGCCCGATTGCCGGGATGCTGGTATCACGACTGGGGCTGCGGAAAGTGGCAACCGGCGGAATGGCGCTAAGCGCATTGAGTTTCTATGGCCTGGCGGCAACGGATTTCAGTACCCAGCAAATTCAGGCCTGGATGTTAATGGCGCTACTGGGATTCAGTGCCGCCAGCGCGCTGTTGGCCTCAACGGCGGCGATCATGGCGGCGGCGCCAGCTGAGAAAGCGGCAGCGGCCGGGGCGATCGAAACGATGGCCTATGAGCTGGGGGCGGGGCTGGGAATTGCTATCTTTGGTCTGTTGCTCAGCCGCAGTTTCTCTGCGTCGATTGTGCTGCCTGATGGTCTGAACGCCGGAGAAATGGAACGTGCCTCGTCTTCAATGGGTGAAGCGGTACAACTGGCGCAGTCGCTTCCCTCGGCATTGGCGGATCCTGTTCTGCTGGCCGCGAAGCAGGCTTTTACCTGGTCGCATAGCGTGGCATTAAGCAGCGCCGGGAGCATGCTGATTTTGCTGGCAGTCGGCATGTGGTTCAGTCTGGCGAAGGCCGCACGCGAGTAACTCAGTAGGTGAACTGGCAGCGGTTGTCCAGTTCTTCCACTTCCTTGCCGCTCAGACGAGCGTACTGACCTGTAAGCCGCCAGAATGCGGGTTGCGTTTCGGTATAAATCTCAGCGGCGAGGATCAGACGACGACGATCGACCTCGTTAAATTCGAGCAACGTCCAGGGAATGAAGTAGCGCTCAGTGTCGGTCAACTTGATCCACAACGGACATCCACAGCCGGAACAAAAATACCGTTCCCCGCGTGGCGACGATGCAAAATGCGCCGGGTCGGATGCATCGGCATCCATCATCGGCTGCCCACAGGCTTCCAGATACATCGCGATCCCACCGGACCATTTCTGGCAAATCGTACAGTGACAGGCGTAGACATCGAGGGATTCGAGGTCGACGGTGAAATGGCTCTGCCCGCAGAGACAACGTCCTGTATAGGTTTGCACGGCATTCTCCTTATGACCGATTCGATTTCGGGGGAAAAAAAACCAGCCCATCGTGGGATGGCTTTTGTACAGCTCAATTCTAAAAAATTAGAACTGATAGGTCAGGCCAACGGCAACGATGTCGTCAGTGCCTACACCAGCAGCACGAGTAAAGTTGCTTTCGTCGATCAGGTTGATTTTGTAATCAACATAGGTAGACATGTTTTTGTTGAAGTAGTAGGTTGCGCCAACATCAACGTATTCAACCAGATCCTGGTCGCCCCATGCACCCAGGTCTTTACCTTTGGATTTCAGGTAAGCCAGGGACGGACGCAGACCGAAGTCGAACTGATACTGAGCAACAACTTCAAAGTTCTGAGTTTTGTTCGCGATGTGATCATCACCGAACGGCGTCATGTTACGAGTTTCAGAGTAGGTAGTTGCCAGGTAGATGTTGTTTGCATCATATTTCAGGCCAGCAGCCCACACTTCAGCGTTGTCGCCGGAAGCATTCAGGCTGTTGTTACCGTAAGCAACCTGGTCATCAGTACGGTCAGATTTCGCATAAGCGGCGCTTGCTGCAAAACCTTCGTACTCATAGCTGGTGGACAGACCGAAGCCGTCACCGTTCGCTTTAACTTCGTCGCCACGATCGTTTTTACCCTGATACTGCAGGGCAAAGTTCCAGCCTTCAACCAGACCGAAGAAGTCGGTGTTACGGTAGGTTGCAACGCCAGTGGTACGGGCAGTCATGAAGTTGTCAGTCTGGGTCCAGGTGTCACCACCGAACTCAGGCAGAACGTCGGTCCATGCGCCAACGTCGTAAGCAACGCCATAGTTACGGCCGTAATCGAAAGAACCGAACTCAGCAAATTTCAGACCAGCAAACGCCAGACGAGTTTTGTTGCCTTTGTTACCATTCGCTTCGTCGTTGTTGCCTTTGAATTCATATTCCCACTGGCCGAAACCGGTCAGCTGATCGTTAATCTGCGTTTCACCTTTGAAACCCAGACGTGCATAAGTTTTGTCGCCATCATCGCCGTCATTGTCGGAGAAGTAGTGCAGAGCGGTAACTTTACCGTACAGATCCAGTTTGTTGCCGTCTTTGTTATACACTTCTGCCGCATTCACGACGCCTGCTGCCAACAGGCTAGTCACTGCCACTGCAACTAATTTAAGTTTCATTGTTAACAATCCTTATAATTTTCTTGGTGTGATTCCTGAACCATTGTCGATCGAATCATTTAATCAATGGCAAGCTATTTTTAAATTACGCAGCAGTATCAATTCAATAATAAGTTTCATGTAATTGCAGATTATTTCCATTTGTGTGATCCAGATCGCCTTAAGTCAAATCTGAGTCGCAGATATTCTTAGAAATTACCTTTCATGCAATATTTTCACAGGGGACTATATACGCGGAATTGGTTATTAATTGAGTTAGTTAACAATGTGTACTATATACGGGTTAATAATTGTCAAACAATGTAACCCACTGATTTATTAGCGTCTTGTTAGCATAAATTTAACATAAAGTTAAAGAGTTAACGCTCTTACTAAAGATGAAATAAATAAATCCGATTCCATTGATTAATACAGTTATGGTTGAGTGGTCAGAAAAATCAAATAAGAATTTTCTAACAAAAGATGAATATCCTAAAAATAAACGAGTGACAATTTGTCGTGCGAAGGTGAAGTCCGGGCCAGAAAGCGTACCAACCCGGTAGAGTGTTATGCGCGGCGTGTGGCCCACCAGCAGAGCAGAGAACCGATGCAGACCATAATGGCTCCCTGCCAGAAAGAGAACGATAGCGGGGCGCTCAGCAGCACGGCTGCCAGCGCAGATGACAGCACCGGAGTGAAATACGAACCAACCGCCATGATGGTGACATTCCCGTGCAAAATTCCCACGTTCCAGGCCGCATAGGCAAAGCCCAATGTCAGGGCGGCAGAGACCAGTTTTATCACCACCGGTGTACTGAACACCATTTCAGGTTGCGGCGTCAGAAAATAGTGGACCCACAAACTGAGTGCGGTCAGTAAAACAAAAACCGTGATGCCATTAAATCCACGCGCATATTTATTGGTTACGGTACAGTAGGTCGCCCAGATAAATGCCCCAAGAAAGGCGAGAAAATAGCTCAATGGACTGCTGGTGATATTGCTGATAATTTCCCCTGGATTCAGACCATTTTCGCCCCCCAGCACCCAACAAATACCGGTTATCGCGAGCAGTAATCCAGGAACGATTATCCAGCTGGTTTTTTGACCATTAAACAGAATCGCGAATAAAATAGTCAGACTTGGCCATAAATAATTAACCATACCGACCTCAATCGCCTGATGACGTGTGGCGGCATAGCCCAACGATAACGCCAGACATATTTCATAACTGACAAACAGCACGCTACCGGCGATTAAATAACCAACAGGAAAACGACGGATAGTGGGAAATCCCACGGTAAATATCAGTAACAGTCCACTTAATGAATAAATTGCCGCCGCACCGCCGACTGGCCCAAGTCCTTCACTGACGCCGCGAATCAGACCTACCATGGTGCTCCACAGCACAATGGCTATAAGTCCAATCAGCGTTGCTTTTTGTTTCGTCATTCCGTTTGCCGTTTCCCATGCCTTATCTAAAAAGAAGTCGAAATATATAGCACTTTTTTAGCGAAATTATCCAGGTGAATCCGAAGAGGGGTTACCACCTTAGTGGTATATAAAACCGACAATTGGGGCTATTTAGTAGCGGAACCGTTTCGTTATTGATTTGACTCAAAAAAAATATGGGTATTGCTGTTAGTTTCCTCGGCGACATGACAACTCTGGAAAAAGAGGGAAAGCAATGAACGTCAGCCGCAGAAAGTTTTTTAAAATCTGCGCGGGCGGTATGGCTGGAACAACGGTTGCTGCGCTGGGATTTACGCCCAAAATGGCACTGGCTCAATCGCGAAATTATAAACTGTTGCGCGCGAAAGAGATCCGAAACACCTGCACATACTGTTCCGTAGGTTGCGGGCTATTAATGTATAGCCTGGGAGATGGAGCAAAAAACGCCAAAGAAGCGCTTTATCATATTGAAGGTGATCCGGATCATCCGGTCAGCCGTGGCGCATTGTGTCCGAAGGGCGCCGGTCTGCTGGATTACATTCATAGCGAAAACCGTCTGCGCTACCCGGAATACCGTGCACCCGGCTCCGACAAATGGCAACGCATTAGCTGGGATGAAGCACTGACCCGCATTGCAAAACTGATGAAAGCCGACCGCGACGCCAACTTTATCGAGAAAAATGAACAGGGCGTAACGGTAAACCGCTGGCTTTCCACGGGGATGCTCTGCGCCTCCGCCGCCAGTAATGAAACCGGCATGCTGACGCAAAAATTTGTGCGCTCACTCGGCATGCTGGCAGTAGACAACCAGGCGCGCGTCTGACACGGACCAACGGTAGCAAGTCTTGCTCCAACATTTGGTCGCGGTGCGATGACCAACCACTGGGTTGATATCAAAAACGCCAACGTCGTGATGGTGATGGGCGGTAACGCCGCTGAAGCCCATCCAGTGGGTTTCCGCTGGGCGATGGAAGCGAAGAACAACAATGACGCCACGCTGATTGTTGTCGATCCCCGTTTTACCCGTACCGCCTCGGTTGCGGATATTTATGCGCCGATTCGCTCCGGCACGGACATTACGTTCCTGTCCGGTGTGCTGCGGTATCTGATTGAAAATAACAAAATTAACGCCGAATATGTCAGGCATTACACCAACGCCAGCCTGCTGGTACGGGATGATTTTACCTTTGATGACGGTTTATTCAGCGGTTATGACGCGAAAAAACGGCAGTACGATAAGTCGTCCTGGAACTACCAGTTCGATGAAAACGGCTATGCCAAACGCGATGACACTCTGTCGCATCCGCGCTGTGTATGGAATTTGCTGAAACAGCACGTTTCCCGCTATACGCCGGACGTCGTCGAGAACATTTGCGGGACGCCGAAGGCTGACTTCCTGAAAGTGTGTGACGTGCTGGCCTCCACCAGTGCGGCGGATCGTACAACCACGTTCCTGTATGCGCTGGGCTGGACCCAACATACGGTCGGGGCGCAGAACATCCGCACGATGGCGATGATCCAGCTGTTGCTCGGCAACATGGGGATGGCCGGCGGCGGCGTGAACGCCCTGCGTGGTCACTCGAATATTCAGGGGCTGACTGACCTCGGACTGCTTTCCACCAGTCTGCCTGGTTATCTGACGCTGCCGTCGGAAAAGCAGAGCGACTGGCAGACCTGGCTGAACGCCAACACGCCGAAAGCCACGCTGGCGGATCAGGTGAACTACTGGAGCAACTATCCGAAGTTTGCCGTCAGCCTGATGAAAGCGTTCTACGGCGATGATGCGCAGAAAGAGAATGACTGGGGCTTTAACTGGTTGCCGAAATGGGATCAGGCCTACGACGTCATAAAATACTTCAACATGATGGATAGCGGGAAAGTCACCGGCTACATCTGTCAGGGCTTCAACCCGGTTGCGTCCTTCCCGGACAAAAACAAAGTGGTTCGCAGCCTGAGCAAGCTGAAGTACATGGTGGTGATCGATCCGCTGGTGACTGAAACCTCAACCTTCTGGCAGAACCACGGCGAGTCGAACGATGTCGATCCGGCGTCCATTCAGACGGAAGTGTTCCGCCTGCCATCCACCTGTTTTGCTGAAGAAGATGGCTCCATTGCCAACTCCGGGCGTTGGCTACAGTGGCACTGGAAAGGTCAGGATGCACCGGGTGAAGCGCGTAACGACGGTGAAATTCTGGCCGGGCTTTTCCATCGTCTGCGCGAAATGTATCGCACAGAAGGTGGTAAAGGTGTGGAACCGCTGCTGAAAATGCGCTGGGACTACAAACAGCCGGATCACCCAGAGTCAGAAGAAGTGGCGAAAGAGAACAACGGCTACGCGTTAGCCGATCTCTATGACGCCAACGGCGTGCTGATTGCGAAGAAAGGGCAACTGCTCACCAGCTTCGCGCAACTGCGTGATGATGGTACGACCTCGTCTTCCTGCTGGATCTACACCGGTAGCTGGACGGAGAAGGGCAACCAGATGGCCAACCGCGATAATGCCGACCCATCAGGGCTGGGCAACACGTTGGGTTGGGCATGGGCATGGCCGCTGAACCGTCGCGTGCTCTATAACCGTGCCTCAGCGGATATCAACGGTAAGCCGTGGGATGCGAAACGCATGCTGATCCAGTGGGACGGGGCGAAATGGACGGGTAACGATATCCCGGACTTCAACACCGCGCCTCCGGGCAGCGCAACCGGCCCGTTTATCATGCAGCCCGAAGGATTGGGGCGCTTGTTTGCCCTTGATAAACTGGCGGAAGGCCCGTTCCCTGAACACTACGAACCAATGGAAACGCCGCTGGGTACTAACCCGCTGCATCCGAACGTGGTGTCCAGCCCGGTCGTGCGCATCTATGAAGATGACGTCTTGCGCTTAGGGAAGAAGGACGCGTTCCCGTATGTCGGAACGACCTATCGTCTGACCGAACACTTCCACACCTGGACCAAGCACGCGCTGTTGAACGCTATCGCGCAGCCGGAACAGTTTGTGGAGATCAGCGAAACGCTGGCCGCCGCCAAAGGCATTGGCAACGGTGACTACGTGAAGGTAAGCAGCAAGCGCGGATTCATTCGTGCGGTTGCGGTGGTGACACGTCGTCTGCGTACGCTGCACGTCAACGGTCAGGAGGTTGAAACCGTCGGGATCCCGCTGCACTGGGGCTTTGAAGGGGTGGCGCGTAAAGGCTATATCGCCAACACCCTGACGCCAAACGTCGGTGACTCAAACTCGCAAACGCCGGAGTACAAAGCGTTTTTAGTTAACATCGAGAAGGCGTAAGGGGGGCGAGCATATGTCTTTGGAAACGCAGGACATCATCAAACGGTCCGCAACAAACACGATTACGCCGCCACCGCAGGCGCGTGATTACAAAGCCGAGGTCGCCAAGCTCATTGACGTCTCCTCCTGTGTGGGCTGCAAAGCCTGCCAGGTGGCTTGCTCTGAGTGGAACGATATCCGTGACGAGGTAGGACATTGTGTCGGGGTGTACGACAACCCCGCCGATCTCAGCGCCAAGTCCTGGACGGTGATGCGTTTTAGCGAAACCGAACAGAACGGCAAACTGGAATGGCTGATTCGTAAAGACGGCTGCATGCACTGTGAAGATCCGGGCTGCCTGAAGGCCTGCCCATCTGCGGGTGCAATCATCCAGTATGCCAACGGGATTGTCGATTTTCAGTCCGAGCACTGCATTGGCTGCGGCTACTGCATCGCCGGGTGTCCGTTTAATATTCCGCGCCTTAATAAAGAGGACAACCGCGTCTATAAATGTACACTCTGCGTCGATCGCGTCAGCGTGGGTCAGGAACCGGCCTGTGTCAAAACCTGTCCGACCGGGGCGATTCATTTCGGCACCAAACAAGAGATGCTGGAAATGGGCGAGCAGCGCGTCGCGAAGCTAAAAGCGCGCGGCTACGAACATGCTGGTGTCTATAATCCGCAGGGCGTTGGCGGTACGCATGTGATGTATGTCCTGCATCACGCGGATCAGCCGGAGCTCTACCACGGTTTACCGAACGAGCCGAAAGTCGACACCTCTATCAATCTGTGGAAAGGGGCGCTGAAGCCACTGGCGGCCGCCGGATTTATCGCCACCTTTGCCGGGCTGATCTATCACTACATCGGTATAGGTCCGAACAAAGAAGTGGACGATGACGAGGAGGACCATCATGAGTAAATCGAAAATGATTGTGCGCACGAAGTTCATCGATCGCGCCTGTCACTGGACGGTGGTGATTTGCTTCTTCCTGGTCGCGCTGTCGGGGATTTCATTTTTCTTCCCGACGCTGCAATGGCTGACGCAAACCTTCGGTACGCCGCAGATGGGACGCATTTTGCACCCGTTCTTTGGCGTGGCGATCTTTATCGCGCTGATGTTCATGTTTGTCCGCTTCGTTCACCACAACATCCCGGACAAGAAAGACATACCGTGGCTGAAAAACATTGTCGAAGTGCTGAAAGGCAACGAACACAAAGTGGCGGATGTCGGCAAATATAATGCCGGGCAGAAGATGATGTTCTGGTCGATCATGAGCATGATTTTTGTGCTGCTGGTGACCGGCGTGATTATCTGGCGTCCGTATTTCGCGCAGTATTTCCCGATGCAGGTGGTGCGTTACAGCCTGCTGATCCACGCAGCGGCAGGGATCATTTTGATCCACGCCATCCTCATTCATATGTACATGGCATTCTGGGTGAAAGGATCGATTAAAGGGATGGTTGAAGGGAAGGTGAGTCGCCGCTGGGCGAAGAAGCACCACCCGCGCTGGTACCGTGATATCGAGAAAGCAGAAGCGAAAAAAGAGAGTGAAGAAGGGCTAAACTAATTCCTTTTTCAGCAGATGAAGGCGCTACGCAGGTAGCGCCTTTTTTTTGCCATAAAAACGTCATGATCCTGTCATTAGCTAAACGTAACGTGTTGTCTTCACAAATAACCGAAGAGTTAACCAACAATGCATCTGGTCAAAAAATTGCTCGCTGTGAGCGTACTTCTTTCCGCGTCAGTTCAGGCGCAGAACATTCTCGAATTCCCACAGCCGGAGAACAATCCGGAAGAATTTTACGCCGTGACGGAAATCCCGGCAGGCGGGATCATTAAATATGAAACCGACGCCAATACCGGCTTTATCGTTGCAGACCGCTTTCAGTCGATGCCGGTGGCCTATCCGGCAAACTACGGTTCGCTGACCCAGTCGCTGGCAGGTGATGGCGATCCACTGGATGTGATTTTCTATACCCGCGCGCCGATGGCTCCTGGTACGCTGATCAAACTGCGTGCGATTGGCGTACTGAAAATGATTGATGGCGGCGAGAAGGATGACAAAATTGTGGCGGTTCCCGCCAGCAAAATTGATCCTACGTATGACAATATCAAGGAACTGGCCGACCTGCCGAAAATCGAAGTTCAGCGCCTGGAATCGTTCTTCCGCGTCTACAAAGAATTACCGGAAGGACGCAAGAAAGTGGAGCTGAACGGCTTTAACGACGCGGCGACCGCAAAGCAGGAAATCAAACAGGCATGGGACGCCTGGAAAGCGAAAAAACCACAGCAATAAGCGATTTTGCCGGACGGGGTTTACCCGTCCGGCGGTCAACGCGATTACTGCACCGCCAGACGGCGCAGACGGGACACGTCCACGCTTTTTTGCGCTTGTGCCAGACTCCAGGTATTTTGCAGATTTAGCCACATCTCCGGGGAGCTGCCGATCACCACCGAGAGTTTGATCGCCATTTCCGGGGTGAGTGCCGCTTTGCCCGTGAGTAACCGGCTGGCGGTTGAGGGCGCAATCTCCATTGCTCTGGCAAATTCACGCAAACTGACGTTCAGTTCGTCCAGCGCTTCCTGAATGATATCCCCTGGGCGGGGATGATTCGCCATTTTCATCAGTGATAATCCTCGTAATCCAGAATATACGCATCGCCATTGACGAATTCGAACGTCATACGCCAGTTGCCTGAAACCGATATTGACCAGACGCCATCACGATCGCCGCTCAGAGGATGCAGCCGATAACCGGGCATGTTGATATCGTTCACGCAGCCTGCGGCGTCAATCACGGCGAGGCGGTGTCGCAAACGTTTGACGTGCTTTGCCAGCACGCCTGACGTTTTACCGTGAAGAAACAGGTCGCGTAATCCCTTGTGCCTGAAATTCATGATCATCCTTTTCACCTCGTTCCTTCATGAGGAACATTAGCATTGTGTTCCGTTCGGCGCAACAATTTTCGCCATCGCGTGTGCGATTGTGTGGCGAAATGAACAAAGAGAAAAGGAGAGGGGATGAATACTGGAAAGCGCCACGCAAATTGCCCGGCAAACCTCACGTTGCCGGGCATTGAGGGTTAAAGACGCGCGGTGATGTCGTCTATCTCTTTACGCCACTGAGCCTGCAACTGCGGTTTCTGGTGTCTCGGTTTTCGCGCCAGATCCTCAGCCAGACGCTGTTCGAGTACGAGCAGTTTTTCCAGCAGTTGCTCCTCATCAACCAGCTCCGCGACCAGTGAAGCATTATCCTCCAACACCGCTGGCAAGTGTTCTGTTGCGGATTGTCGAATACGAGCATAGACGGCGTCCAGATCGTGCCATTCGCTGAGCTCGCCGTCGTCAACAAACCAAAACCGATTACAGCTCTGGCTGATGAGTTGCCGATCGTGACTGACCAGCAGCACTCCGCCTTCAAAGCTTTGCAGCGTCTGCGCCAGCGCCTCTTTACCTTCCATATCCAGATGGTTGGTCGGTTCATCCAGCATCAGCAGGCTATAGCGCGCCAGCGACAGACCGACAAACAGCAGACGAGAGCGCTCGCCACCGCTTAACGTACTGACCGATTGCGCGTGGCGTATCCACGGGAATCCCGCGCTAATTAGCGCCATTTTACGGATATCCGGCTGCGGGGCGAACGGTTCCAGGGCGTCAAACAGCGACGCGTCATCCGGTAATTGATGCAGCGTTTGATCGTAGTAGCCCAGCGTCACGCGAGGGTGGAGGCGCAGCGAAACTGATTCCTGTTCGGTCTGATAATGTTGCCAGATCAGTTTTAACAGCGACGATTTACCGCAACCGTTGCGCCCGACGATCGCCACCCGATCGCCGCTCTTCAAACGGATGCCCGCAATGGTAAACAGCGTCGGCGCCTCCGGGGCAGGCGTGACCGACAACTGAGACAGTTCCAGCAGACGGTCTGCCCGCAGCGCGTCGCCGCGCAATGTTAGTGACCACTGACTTCCTGCCGTCAGATCCGTTTGCACTTCCTTCAGACGCAATACCTGCTTTTCCATTTGCTTCGCTTTGCGCGACAGATCTTCGTTATCATACACCCGGCCCCAGGTGGCCAGTCGTTTCGCACTGGCGGTGATGCGATCGATCTCTTTTTGTTCCGCCTTATGGCGCAACGCGTCGCTGGCGTCGCGTTCAAGCAGTGCCTGGCGTGCCGCGCTACAGGGCAATGCAAAGGCGTGTAGGGTACGATCGCGCAAGATCCACGTGCCGTTTGTGATCGCGTCGAGCAGTTGCGGATCGTGAGACACGACCACAAAACTGCCGGACCAGTTCTGTAGAAACTGCTCCAGCCACAGTAACGTCGGTAAATCCAGGTGGTTTCCCGGTTCGTCAAGCAGCAGCAGATCAGGCTGGCGCATCAGCGCGCGGGCCAGCAGTAAACGTGTATGCTGACCGCCACTCAAGGTTTGTGCCGTTAATTGCCGATCCTGGACACTGAAGCCCATTTGCGCGAGTAACGCCTCGACCTGCCAGAGCTGGCTGGCCCGTTCATGTTCAGGAAGTTGTGCCAGAACGGCTTCCTGTAACGTCAGCGGCAGGATCTCGTCGGGCAGGTGCTGTTCGACACGCGCAAGATGACAGTGGTTCGCCAGCGCCAGGGTGCCGCCAGTCGGGACAATCGAACCGTCGAGAACTTTCAGCAGCGTGCTTTTGCCGCAGCCGTTGTAGCCGATAAGCCCAATGCGATCGCCTTTTTTCAGGGTAAACGTCAGATCGTCGAAAAGCGTGCCGAACGCGGTATCAACGTGCAGGGATTGTGCGGTTAGTAATGTGCTCATTGTTGCTTACTCAAGAGTTACAGGCGTCAAAACGCCTCGTCAAACATCGCTGACGATAACCCGGTAAGCCCGAGAGAAGGGGAATTCAGAAGTTAGCTTCGCTCAAGCAGAAGTTATCGCAGCACGATACCGATAACGCTTGAGCACTGGCGATCGCCAAAAGCATGTGAAGCGATGAAGCGTTCACAGTACAGCATAAGTATCCTCCTTTTATTTATCCGAATGTTAATCGATGGCGAAAGTGTAATCGCAAGTGATGAGACAGCGCAAGCCTGAAGGCCCGGCAGCGCGTGCTACCGGGCAGTTCGTCAGATAGACGTACGACGATAGTCGCGATATTCCGCCTGCCAGAAGTTCTCTTCGATAGCCTGCAACAGCGCTTCAGCGGAGGTTTTCACCGCCACACCCTGTTGCTGCGCCATCTTCCCGACGGCAAACGCAATGGCGCGCGAGACGGTCTGAATGTCTTTCAGTTCAGGCAACACCAGACCTTCACCGTTAAGCACCAGCGGCGAGTACTGGGCCAGCGTTTCACTGGCGGACATCAGCATCTCATCGGTAATGCGGGAGGCGCCGGAAGCAATCACACCCAGCCCAATCCCCGGGAAAATATAGGCATTGTTACACTGGGCGATGGGATAGACTTTGTCTTTCCAGACCACCGGCATAAACGGGCTACCGGTAGCGACCAGCGCGTTGCCTTCGGTCCAGGCGATGATGTCCTGCGGCGTCGCTTCCACACGCGAGGTGGGGTTAGACAGCGGCATCACGATCGGACGCGGGCAATGCTTGTGCATTTCGCGGATGATTTCTTCGGTGAACAGACCGGTTTGCCCGGAAACCCCAATCAGAATATCAGGCTTAACGTTACGGACCACATCAAGCAGCGACAGCACTTCGTTGTCGCTGTCCCACGCCTGCAGATTTTCACGCTTCTGCACCAGTTTGGTCTGGAAGGAGAGCAGATTCGGCATCTGATCAGTCAGCAGGCCAAAGCGATCCACCATGAAGACTCTCTCACGCGCGGCCTCTTCACTTAATCCTTCCCGCTGGATCTGGGCAATGATCTGTTCGGCGATACCGCAACCAGCGGAACCCGCGCCGAGGAAAACAATTTTCTGTTCGCTAAGCTGGCTGCCTGCCGCCCGGCTGGCGGCGATCAGCGTACCGACGGTCACCGCGGCGGTGCCCTGAATGTCGTCGTTGAACGAACAGATTTCGTCGCGATAGCGGTTAAGCAGCGGAATGGCGTTTTTCTGCGCGAAGTCTTCAAACTGCAGCAGAACGTCCGGCCAGCGATGCTTAACGGCCTGAATGAATTCATCGACAAACGCATAGTATTCGTCGTCGGTGATGCGCGGATTGCGCCAGCCCATGTATAACGGATCGTTGAGCAGTTGCGGGTTGTTGGTTCCCACATCCAGCACGACGGGCAGGGTGTAGGCCGGGCTGATGCCGCCACAGGCGGTATACAGCGAAAGCTTACCGATGGGAATACCCATCCCGCCGATCCCCTGATCGCCAAGACCAAGAATTCGCTCACCGTCGGTGACCACAATCACTTTGATGTTGTGGTTGGGGACGTTTTGCAGGATGTCATCCATGTTGTGGCGGTTCTGGTAGGAGATGAACACGCCGCGCGCGCGACGATAAATCTCGGAGAAACGTTCACAGGCCGCACCTACCGTTGGGGTATAGATCACCGGCATCATCTCATCGAGATGGTTGTTAACCAGTCGGTAGAACAGGGTTTCGTTGGTATCCTGGATATTGCGCAGGTAGATATGCTTGTCGATTTCCGTTTTGAATCCCTGATACTGGATCCAGGCACGTTCTGCCTGTTCTTCAATCGACTCGACCACTTCCGGCAGTAACCCCAGCAGGTTGAAGTTACGGCGCTCTTCCATGCTGAATGCACTGCCTTTATTCAGTAAGGGGAATTCCAGCAATACAGGGCCAGCGTAAGGAATATAAAGGGAACGCAGTTTTTTACTTTTGGTTTCCATGTCACTCACTCTTTTTTTGAATATCCGTCCCTGGCACTTTTTATAATATGTTGCCATTCCGCCAGGGCATCGGGCACAGAGTATAAAGCATCGTGCATGAATTAAGGCTTTTGTAAGCAAAAACACCATCGCGTTTGCGATGGTGTTTATCGTCATATTCGGACTGTGCGGTTACTTTTTGCTGTCTGCGTGGCGTTTTCTGCCGGTAGGGTTGTTCACCACGCTGGATTTATCACCTTCAGTCACCACTTTGCGCTGATTGGAGATTTTATGGTCCAGTCCAAGAATATGACGGGCCTGACGGTTCGATTTCATTCTAACTCCTTTATCCTGTTACTGGTTTCAAGGATGAGTCCATATGACTGCGGACGAAATATAACCCTTAAGGTCGACGGTACCGATGGATACCGACCTGATTGATAGTCGGACATTTAATCGGAAAGGTCAATGTGTAAGCAGGGAATTAAGAAGTCTCTGCTAACGGCCACGAAATCGGGTGAGCGTCCTATACTTGTTATCCCGACGACAATAAGGAGCGAACGATGACAATCCATAAGAAAGGTCAGGCACACTGGGAAGGCGACATCAAACGCGGAAAAGGCACCGTTTCGACGGAAAGCGGCGTGCTGAACCAGCAGCCTTATGGTTTCAATACCCGTTTTGAAGGGGCGAAAGGCACCAATCCGGAAGAGTTGATCGGCGCAGCGCATGCTGCCTGTTTCTCTATGGCGCTTTCATTGATGCTTGGTGAGGCGGGCTTTACGCCGGAGGCTATCGACACCACGGCTGACGTGTCGCTGGACAAAGTTGATGCCGGTTTTGCGATTACCAAAATCGCGCTGCACAGCGAAGTGAACGTGCCGGGAATCGATGCCGCCACCTTCGACGGTATTATTCAGAAAGCGAAAGCCGGCTGCCCGGTGTCGCAGGTGCTGAAAGCTGAAATCACCCTCGATTATCAACTGAAGTCGTAACGGCAGTATTGCCCGGTCGCGCGATGGTGACCGGGCATAAATACGTTGAATTCGGCCTACGATTCCCGGGCATTATCAGGCACGCCAACAACGTACGTCAGTTCCCGCATCAAGCCTGCGCAGCGCCTGTCGAGTTTCGCAGCCGTGGGTCGCCAACGGGCACCGGTCGCGAAAAAAACAGCCCGTCGGCAGTACCCGGTTGCCAGGTAATTCCGTTTTGCGAATTACCCGTTCTTCAGCCAACGGCACGCCGGTTTTTGGCACGGAATCCAGCAGCAGACGGGTATAAGGATGTGCCGGGGTGGAGAGCACCTGCGCGGTATCGCCGAGTTCGACGATTTGCCCGAGGTACATCACTGCCACCCGGTCGCTCATATGGCGTACCACCGAGACGTTATGTGAGATCAGAATGTAGGTCAGATTGCGACTGGTCTGCAACGCAACCAGCAGATTCAGGATCTGCGCCTGGACGGAAATATCCAGCGCGGAGGTCGGCTCATCCAGCACGATCACATCCGGTTCTGACGACAGTGCTCGGGCAATCGCGATACGCTGGCGCTGTCCGCCAGAGAAAGCGTGCGGCAGACGATCGAGATATTCCGGACGTATCCCGACCTGGCTGGCTAAGGTTGCCGCCAGCGCCCGTCGCTCCCGTTCACTGCTGCGTGTTTGAATCCACACCGGTTCGGTGATAATTCGCCACACTGGCAGACGTGGATCCAGTGAGGAGAGCGGGTCCTGAAATACCATCTGCATTTCGGTCGACGATGAATCCTGTTGATACTGTCCCTGGCTGGGCTTTAGCATTCCCATAAGCAACTGCGCCAGTGTGCTTTTCCCACAGCCGGATTCACCGACAATCCCCAGCGTTTCGCCCCGGCGGATCTGTAAATCCATGCCGTTGAGCGCATGCACGCGTTCGGTGACCCGTCCCAGCCAGTTTTTCTTCGCCGGGAAATTGACGTGCACATCGTGTAAAGCCAGTAACGTTTCAGACATGAGGATTCTCCAGATGAGGATACCAGCAGGCCGAGTGCTGGTCGCCAGCGCCATGTGGGCTCATCGCGGGTACCGTTTCACAAAGCGGGCCCGCGGCATAGCAGCGATCCCGGAACGCGCAGCCGCGCGGCAGACGGGTGAGATCCGGTACGGTGCCAGGGATCGCCGGCAGCGGCTGGCGTGCTTCTCCCTGCTCCGGAGCGCATTTCAGCAGGCCAATCGAATAGGGATGGGTAGGATGGTGGATAACGGCATCGGTCTGACCACTTTCAATCACGCTGCCGGCATACATCACGTACAGCCGATCGCACAGTTGCGATACCACCGCCATGTCATGACTGATAAATAGCACGGCCGTACCGCTGGCGCGGGCCTTGTGTTTCAGCAGGCGCAGCACCTGCAACTGTACGGTGACATCCAGCGCAGTGGTAGGTTCATCAGCGATGATCAGCGCCGGTTCGCAGGAGAAGGCAAGGGCGATCATTACCCGCTGACGCATGCCGCCTGAAAGCTCAAACGGAAAGCGGGTCATCACGCCAGCGGCGTCGGGGATCTGCATCTCCTCCAGCAGGGTAATCGCCTTTTCCCTGGCCTGCGCACGGCTCACCGTCTGATGATGGCGAATCACTTCCACCATCTGCTGGCCGATACGTCGCGTCGGGTTGAGGGCCGTCATCGGCTCCTGGAAGATCATCGCCACGCGCGCGCCGCGCCATTGACGCATTTGTTTCTCGCTGGCGTTCAGCACATCTTCGCCCAGTAGCGAGACGCGCCCCTGATGAATGCGGTAGCTGCCTTCCGGCAGCAGGCGCATGGTGAGCATTGCGGTGACTGACTTCCCTGAACCCGATTCACCCACCACGCCAACAATCTCGCCGCGTTGAATGCGCAGCGACACATGGCTCAGGGCGTGAACGTCGGCCTTGTATCCCGGAAAACTCAAGTGTAAATCGTCTATTTCCAGCACCGGTTGAGTCATTACTGTTTTCCTCCTGCTTTCGGATCCAACAAATCACGGATCCCATCACCGAACAGGTTAAAACCGACGGCCGTGATCAGGATGGCGGCGCCAGGGAAAGCGCAATACCACCACTGATCGAGAACGTAATTACGACCAATCGCGACCATCGCGCCCCATTCGGCGCTCGGTTGCTGAGCGCCAAGCCCGATAAAGCCCAGCGTGGCCGCCATCAGAATCGCGCTGCCAATATCCAGCGATGCCTGCACAATCAGCGGCGGCAACGAGTTACGCAGGATGTGCCAGCTAATCAAATGCCAGCGGGAAGCGCCATACGTGCGGGCGGCCTGAACATAGGTAAACTGGCGCACGACCAGCGTTTGCCCCCGCGCCAGACGCACGTAAAAGGGAATACGTACAATGGCAATCGCCAGCATCGCGTTAAACAGACTCGGCCCGAGCGCTGCGGCCAGCGCCATCGTCAGCACCAGCGAGGGGATCGACAGCATAATATCCATCATCCGCATGATGATGGCGTCAGCGCGACCGCCCATGACGCCGGACAGGCAGCCGAGCAGTGATCCAATACCGCCCGCAATCCCGACCACCACCAGCCCGGCGACAATCGACTGCTGGCTGCCCACCAGCACGCGGCTGAACAGGTCGCGTCCGACCTCATCGGTTCCGAACCAGTGCGCCGCCGTTGGCGGCAGCAGCCGCGCACTTAAATCGATCGCATTCGGATCGTAAGGCGTAATCCACGGCGACAGCACCATCAACAACAGCATCAGGACAATAATCACACCGCCAATCATCGTCAGCGGACTGCTTTTCATCAGCCAGAGCAGTCTGGCCCAGTCAATGTGCCGACGCGTCACGCGTACCGGCGTCTCTTCGGTTAACATCATTCAGCACCTCCACGCCCAATGCGCGGGTCCACCCACAGATAGAGCAGATCCACCACCAGATTGACCAGTACATAGGCAAAAGAGACCACCACGGCGAAGCCCATCACAGCCGGGAAATCGAGCGCCTGAATAGAGGTCACCACCCAGGCGCCCATTCCGGGCCAGGCAAAGACGGTTTCGGTCAGTACCGCGCCATACAACAGATCGCCCAACGCCAGTCCAAGTACGGTAATTGACGGGATCAACGCGTTGGGCAGCGCATAACACAACACGATGTACCAGCCGGGAAGACCGCTGGCTTTCGCCGTGCGGATATAATCTTCGCTGAGCTGTTCCAGCATCGCGGAGCGGATTTGCCGCGCCACAATTCCCAGGTGAACAAACGCCAGCGTCAACGACGGTAAAATCAGATGCTGTAAGGCATTAAAAAAGACCTCACCGTTGCCTTCCAGCAGGGCATCGATCAGATAAAACCCGGTGACATGCGTTGGCGGATCCAGCCAGTCATCCAGTCGTCCGCCACCCGGCAAAATTTGCAGATGGCCGTAAAACAGCACGATGACGCCCAGCCCCAGCCAGAAGGCTGGCGTCGAAATACCGGTGATTGCCATCAGACGTACCAGGTGATCCAGCCAGCGGTTACGCCAGACGGCGGAAAGAATGCCCAACGGAATACCAATGACCAGCGCCAGCAGCAGTGAACAAAAGGCCAGTTCCAGCGTTGCCGGGAAAAAGACGCGAAGTTCTTCCATCACCGGACGCCCGGTGCGAATGGAAATGCCTAAGTCCCCGTGGAAGACATCGCTCACGTAACGCGCGAACTGCACATACAGCGGTTGATTCAGCCCAAGCTGTTGGCGAATGTTTTCGACAATTTCGTCGCTTGCCCGGTCGCCCGCCAGCAGGCGCGCCGGATCGCCGGGGATCAGGTGCGAAATAATAAAGGTGATGACGCAAACGCCGGCCACCACAAGGACAAGTCCCCAGCAGCGCTGGCGCAAAATGCTCCAGAAAGTCATTGGCTTCCCCTTGCGGAGCCTGTACGGCTCCGCATTAACGTGGCTTATTTGCTCATGGTGCCGATATTAAAGACCTGTTCGAGCATCGGGTTGAACACGAAGCCTTTGACCTCTTTGTTCATCGCTAACTGGTAGTTCTTCTGGAACAGGTAGACGTAGGCCGCTTCATCAATGACGATTTTCTGCGCCTGCTGGTAGTCCTTGGTTCTGGCGGTCTGGTCGGTGGTGCTTAGCGCACTACGCAACAGCTTGTCGACATCGGCGTTTTCATAGAACGAGCGGTTACCGGGTAGTCCTTTCTTGTCAGACTCAAACCAGTAGTTCATGAACATATAGGGGTCAGCGAAATCCGGGCTCCAGTTGCCGATGGCGATGTCGTAATCACCTTTGCCTACACGGTCACGCATAGTGGCGTTCGCCAGTTTCTCCAGCTTGACGGTAATTCCCAGTTTGCTGAGGCTGGCCTGAGTGGCAAGGGCGATCGGCTCCCAGTTCGGATCGTTGTCGGAATAGAGGAAGCTCAGGCTGGTGGGTTTGCTGGCAACTTTTTCCCATTCCGCTTTCGCTTTGGCTTCATTAAAGTTGTATTGCAACGCAGAGGCGTCGTAACCCCACATGCCTTCCGGGATCGGCCCGCGCATCTGTTTGCCGTTGCCGCTGAGGATCCCTTTCACCATTCCCTGATAGTCGGTGGACCAGGAAATCGCCCGACGCAGATCCGCCTGATTCAGCGGTGCTTTGCTGTTGTTCAGATAGAGATAGGTCACGCGCAGTGACGGATAGTCAGCTACGGCGACTTTGCCTTCCTGTTTTAACGCGTTAAGCTGATCCACCGGCAGGGCATCCGCGATGTCGATATCGCCGCGCGACAGTTGCAGACGACGCGACGCGCTCTCGCCGATAATTTTCACCGATACGCGTTTAAAGTACGGTTTTGGACCGGCGTAATGCGGGTTCGGGACCAGCACCAGCTGTTGGCCTTTCTGCCAGCTTTTCAGCATAAACGGCCCGGAACCTGCGGTGTTTTGCGCCAGAAAACCACGGGCGTCATCTGCGGCATGCGCTTTAAGCACCGCCGGGTTGATGATGGACGCGCCGTCATTGGCCAGCGTGTAAAGGAACGGGGCGAACGGCTGACTGAGGGTAAATTTCACCGTGTGTGCATCGACCGCGTCTACCTTGAGATCTTTAGGAAACGCTTCTGCCGGCCCCTGGCTGATTTTCAGCAGGCGTTCGAAGGACTGTTTCACCGCCTCAGCGGTGACGGGGGAACCATCGGCAAATTTGGCCTGATCGTTAAGCGTAAAAGTCCACTCTTTCTGGTCGTCAGAGGCTTTCCAGCCGCTTGCCAGGTCACCCTCCACCTCGGTTGAGCCTTTATCGCCTTCGGTTTTGTACTTCACCAGACGCTGATAGGACGGGTAGGTCACCGTCCAGTCGTTATTATCGATAGTCACCGCCGGATCAAGGGTTTGCGGATCAGCGGCTTTACCGATCACCAGCATGTCTTTCGGGACGGCAGCCTGGACCGCAGGCAGGGCCATCGCCAGGGAAACGGCAATCAACGCGGGACGAAACAACGAAGTTACTTTCATGACGACGCTCCGGAATCAAAAAGAGGTGTGTGTTGTTGTGGTTGTAACGGGAAAACAGGCAATACAGTCTTCCAGCAGCGGATAGCGACTCGCGGCGGGTAACTCAAAATGCCACCACTCGCTGCTGATGCCGACAAAGCCACCGCCAAACATAATGGCGTTGAGTAACAACCGGTTACGCTGTGCAGCGGCAGGAACAGAAGGGTGATATGCATGTGAACGGTCGTGCATTTCATCAAAACCCGCGCCCATATCGAGGATCTTGCCATTGGCGTCTTTCAGCGTGACGTCGATGGCCGTTCCGCGACTGTGGTTCGAGCCGATGGCTACATCGACCACGTACTGCGGATCGGGGCAGGCATCCCACAGGATTGACTGTGCCTGTTGCGGACGATAGGCGTCATACACCACCAGAGAAAGGCCCGCCAGTTGCGCAATGCTGATGCTTTTCGCCAGCGCGGTGACCGCATCCTGGTGCAGCAGGCAGCGCGATTCGCGATAAATCGGCGCGCCGGTCAGGTTATCGGCGGTCGCATATTTGAGGTCGATATCCAGCGTCGGAAAAATCACCGACAGATCGACCAGTTGCGGAGTTTCAGACATAGCACGTTTCCTGTTTATTGTTCGAATTGACCAAATTCTTGTTGTAACTGGCGGTTGGTCTGTAGCCGCCCGGTAAGTGAATCGCCCAGTTGTTCCGCCACGCCGGAAAGCAGCAGGTTGAACAGGCAGCTCACCGGCGCCAGCGAATCCCAGAAATGTCCGGTGTCCGTTTTCACCTGCAGTAAATCAATGGGGTAATCCCGCGCCCAGGGACACCAGACATCGGTGATCAGCGCCAGCGGAATGTGCCGCTCGCTGGCGACGCGACAGTACTGCCGGGCGATGGCGGAGTAAGCGCGGGTATCGGTCAGCACCACATACGGTTTCTCAAATCCGGAGTTGAGGGATTCCACCCAACTGCCGGAGAGCCCTTCGGAGTAGTTCACCCGAGGACGCAGATATTCGAGATGACTGAAGAAGGCATTGGCGATCCCCCGCGTCGACTGGATCCCCAGGACATACACCGCTTCCGCCTGCGCCAGTTGTCGGGTAATACGCTGGAAAGCGTCCCCTTGCGCCAGTTGATAAACATGGGCGATCGCGTCAATCTCCAGCGATAGCGACTGCCGCGCGCGGTCCGGCAACTGTTGCTGTTGTTGCCAGGAGTCCAGACGCTCGTTCATCCCCCAGGGCTGATAGGGGACAGAAGGCAGTTCACGCAGGCTGGCTTTAGCATCTTCCAGATTGCGATAGCCGATTTTGCGCAGATAGCGCCCAACGGTAATCCCGCTGGTTCCCGTCGCTTTGCCAATGCTGTCGGCGGTTTCAAACGGGATTTGCGCCACGTGGGTCAACAGCCAACTGGCAACCCGCTTTTCACTCGGCGTATGCAGGCTGAAGGTCTGTTCAATTCGGTTCAGTAACTCAGGTTTTGCTGTCATCACCGTCTCGCTGTTACCAGGCTGTCAAATGTCCACTGACTGTTAGTTCATTAACAATGCAGGACGCGTGCCATGTTCAAAAACGCCGCCGCGACGGGCGTTAATTGTTAAATTAATGCCGTATTAGTTAACTTATGATCAACATTTGTGCAGCGTAGTGCAGTTTTGGTGCAACGGTAAGGCGAAAGGGCGGTTATCTGCCGGATACGCAGGCGCGATCACACTCTCGTGACGAAATAAACGGCAAACATCAGGATCGGTACCGGGAAATATCAATAACAGCCATAACCAGTGTGGGTGTATTTATTTCTGTGAGGGGAAGGGTATTATTCTTTTCGTTCTACATTAACGGTTTAAAGCGCTCATGTAGAGGTTATTTATATCATTAACGGAGCCATCATAATGAACAAATTTTCCCTTTCTACAGCAGGTATTTTAGTGGCAGCGCTGTTAACCAGTGTCAACGTCAATGCAGCAACCACTGACGCGAAAACCGACGTCACTCCTAAAAACATGAGCTGCCAGGAGTTCATTGACCTGAACCCGCAGACAATGGCGCCGGTTGCCTTCTGGGTATTAAACGAAGATGAAGACTTTAAAGGCGGCGACTACGTTACTTTCGATGAAACAGTAACAACGGCGGTTCCTCTGACCGTTGAAATCTGTAAAAAACATCCGCAGAGCGAACTGACTAAAATTAAAGACGAAATCAAAAAAGAATTAAGTAAATAAGATTAAGCATGTATTTAAACCCAGCCAGAGTGCTGGGTTTTGCTATTTGTGACAACGTCACATTATTAATTTAAGTCAATACGGAATTCTGTATAAAGCTCTAAAAATACGTGCCGATACTGAATATAAATTACCCTGAAAATAAAAGGATGTTTATATGGTCTGGTATCCGTCACGTATTTCGACTCGTTTGACACTCGGGGGGATCGCGTTACTTGCCGTAACGACGTTAGTGATTGTTGTCATTATGCTTTGGCGCGGGCAACCCCGCGTCGTTGAAGTCAATACGGCACTGATCGAGGAGACCGGGCATGGTCTGACGCGTCAACTCAGCAGCGTCCTGTCACGTATTGAGGGAGAAACCGTCAGTTTGTCGCGACTGGCTGAAGTCCTGCCAAATGATGAAGCGCTGTACCGCGCTGTCGTGCCGCATATTCTCGGCGAACAAAATAATTCGATCATCACCGGGGGCGGGATCTGGCCTGAGCCGGACGCGTTTACGCCTGGTGTTGCACGGCGCAGCTTTTTCTGGGCGCGCGGTGCCGACGATAAGCTGGTGTATTCCGACGAATACAACGCAGCAGTTGGCAATGGCTACCACAACGAAAGCTGGTATCAGGGCGCGAAGGGCCATTCGCAAGAAAACTGTGTCTGGTCTGATGTTTATCAGGATGCCATTTCCGGAATCAACATGGTGACCTGCAGCATTCCCTATCAACTGGCGGGTAAATTCGCCGGTGTGGCAACCACCGATATTCGACTCGATAACGTCGCCAGCTTTATGCAGCAGCAGGGTGGACGCACCGGAGGATACGCCTTTGTGGTCGACAAACAGGGGCAAATTCTCTATTTCCCACAAAACGATCGGGATCACTACAAGACCGTCGGCGATCTGGTGAAGGCATCAGGCTGGCTGAGTCCTGTCGCTCAACGTTTGCAGAAACTGCGCACTGAAACCACCGATGTCAGCTCCCTGGCGCTGGAAAATGATGGCATTCTGAACGCACCATCACGCGTGATGTTGTTCCCGATGGCCGATACCGGTTGGGTGGTGGGACTGGTAACACCGCAAGAACGCATCGTCGGGCTGGCAAAAGTCATGATGCGCGATGTTCTTGAAGTGCTGATCCCGGTCATGACGTTGCTGCTGGTGGGCTCCTGGCTGGTGGTTCGCCGGTTGATTGCCCGTCTGGACGACACGCGGCAGGCACTGGACGATATCGCGCAGGGAGACGGCGATCTGACCCGGCGCTTAGAAGTGAAGGGCAAGGACGAAATTTCAGCGATTGCGGAGGCGTTTAACCTCTTCGTGGACAAAATTGCCGCCATTTTGCTTACGGTGCGCAGCAGCAGTGAAGTGGTGGCGAATAACGCCGTTAGCCTTGCTGACAGTAATACTGAGCTGTCAACACGCGTTACCCAGCAGGCAGCTGCGCTGGAAGAGAGTGCGGCTGCGATGGAACAGCTTAATGCGACCGTTCATCAGAATGCGGGTAATACTCAACTGGCGGATGAACTGTCAGAAAGTACAGCGCAAACGGCCAACCGCTGCGGTGATGTTATGCATGAGGTGATTTCAACCATGGATAACGTCAGCGCCTCCTCGGGCCGCATGGTTGAGATTGTCTCGGTAATTGACAGCATTGCCTTCCAGACCAACATCCTGGCGCTCAATGCGGCTGTGGAAGCGGCTCGCGCCGGGGATGCCGGACGTGGATTTGCTGTGGTGGCGTCTGAAGTGAGAACGCTGGCGCAGCGTAGCGCGACCGCTGCTCAGGAAATCAAAGCGCTCATTGATGAGTCGGTGTCGCACGTCAATGACAGTAGCGAGCAAATTCATCATGCCGGCGATCGTCTACAGGAACTGGTGGGACATGTTCGTCAGGTGCGTCAGTTAATGGGCGAAATTCGCGTCGCAGGGGAAGAACAGCGTAAAGGCGTAGCCGAAGTGACGCTCGCGGTTACGGAAATGGACAGCACGGTCCAGCAGAACGCGTCGTTGATTGATGATGCCGCGGCGCGGACGCAGATCTTAAAGGCGGAAGCAGAAGAGCTGGCCTTACAAGTGTCATCGTTTAAATTGCCGTAACGCCAGGAAGCCCGGTAAGCGCCAACGCCCCGGGCATTCCGTCACAATGAATCAGATTTTCAATGGCAGCGCCGTATGCATCCAGGCGGCGATCTCATCAGCTGGTATGGGGCGAGAAAAATAATATCCCTGAATCACCGGGCAATTCATCGAGCGCAACAACTCAAATTGTTCTTTCGTTTCAACCCCTTCCGCAATGACAATCAGGTTCAGACTCTGCCCAATAGTGATAATCGCTTCCAGCAAGGACTGAATACGTTTCTCGGTCTGGCAGCGATCGACAAACGTTTTATCGATTTTCAATTCCGTCACGGGCAGGCTGACCAGGCGGGAGAGACCGGAAAAACCGGTGCCGAAGTCATCGATCGACAGTCCCACGCCCATGTTGCGTAAGATCTCAATGCGTCTGAAGATCTCTTCATCCTGCTCCATCATCATGCTTTCGGTGATTTCGACCGTCAGTTGATCGCCCGGAATAGCAAATTCCACCATGGCTTCCGACACCTGGTCCGGCAGTTGGTTGCTGCGAAAGTGCAGGGCAGAAAGGTTCACCGACAGGGTCGGAATGGTCAGCGACAGCTGGCGCCACTCCGACAACTGGCGACACGCTTCTCTGACCACCCAGCGACCAATATTCTCAATTTCACCCGTCTCTTCAGCGAGCGGAATAAAACGGTTCGGGGGAACGTGACCATGCACCGGATCGCTCCAGCGCGCAAGCGCTTCGAAACCATACAGTTCGCCGGTCTGAGCAAAGATCTGCGGCTGGTACACCAGTCGTAGCCGGTTATTGGCAATGGCGTTTTTCAATGCAGCGCCCAGTTGCAGACGTTCTTTCACCGCGAGGTTCATTTCCGGGTTGAAGAACTGCCAGCCATTGCCGCCCGCTTTACGAATAAAATCCATCGCGTTGTGCGCAGTGGACAGCAGATAGTCACGATTTTTTCCTGCTTCATAGCTAATTCCAATGCTGAGGGTCAGCGGGAAGGGTTTGTCGTCAAACAGGGTGGCTTCACTGCCGATATTGATCAGTTCATCGGCAAACTGGGTAATATTACTCATTTCATTGTCGTCACTGACCAGCACGAACTGCGTGCCTTCAATACGGCTCAAATACTGATCGGGTCTGAGCCGCTCGCGGATTTTATTGATGACCTGTTGCAAGACCTGATCGGCCACGGCATAGCCGAGACTGTCGATAACATCCTGGAAGTGATCGACGCTGATGAGAAACACCACTGGTGAAATCCCTTTCGCGCCGTGAATGAGATCATCGAGATAGGAGTGCAGATGATTGCGGTTGGGCAAACCGGTGAGCGGATCAAATTGCAGGAGATGCTCAATATGCTGTCGGCTTTTTTCCTGTTCGAGCGCCAGGGCCGCCATATGCTGACTGATGTCTGCCACGCGTTCAATAAAGGCGCTGGTCTCTTTTCCTTTCGCTGTTTTAATTAACAGCGTCCCGGCTGGCTCACCATCCCGTTGACGGATGGTGAGCGTCCAGACGTTCACCTCTTTTGCGTCAATCTCTTTCGATGACGACGCCCAGAACTGGCGGACGTTATCTTTTAAGGCATACAGTGAAACATGCGTATCCCGCAGCACCGCCTCAATATTGCGGCAAATAATATCGCCCATTTCGTGAAACGGCGGGCTACTGCACATCGCCGCCAGAATGTTGCCTTCGAGCTGACGAATCTGCCGCTCTTCGGTGATATCGGAAAACGTCATAACCAGATTTTGCAGTGCGTTTCGCCGGTCATAAACCTGACTGATAGACACTTTAATCCAGATCTTTTCACCCGCACGGGTGATTACCAGAAACTCATCCTGATCGCGGGTCGTTTTCCAGAGTAACTGTGTGAGTCGCAGGCCATTGTCCGACGGCTCTTCGGGGAGGTTGAGCAGGTTGTCCGGCTGTTGACCCTTTGCATCGGTAATGTCGTAACCAAACATCTCGCTAAAAGCGCGGTTGCACTGCACAATACGCCGCTCAGGGTCGAGTACGATTACCGGGCGGTCCAGGTGGTCTACCGCCAATACCAGGAGGCGTTTCTGTTCCTTTTGCTCCATCTCTACGCTAGCGTCACGCACAAAGGCAAGATAGAAAATTTTGCCTTCAACGTTGACCTTGGAAAGGGCGAAACGGGTCCAGACTTTGGTCCCGTTTTTTCTTTCCAGCAGCAATTCCCGGCTCATGCCTTCAACGCGGGGCTGACCCCCTTCACGGTTATGACGGATAAAATCGGGGTGCGCTGCGCGTAAATCATGCGGGATCAACATCGAAATCCCCTGACCAATCACCTCTTCACGACGGTATCCCCACAGTTTTTCCGCAGCGGAATTGAAAAATAAAACCTCGTCATTGTCATTGATTAGCACTGCACCCATCATGTTCTGCTCAAGAGCAGGAATGAAGATGCTGTCTCCGGTGCTTTTAACGTCGGATAGCTTCATTTATTACCTCTGCTTCCGTATACCCATTAAGAAGCGGGTTTCCACAGTTCAACACAATTTCTGCCCCGTCTTTTTGCGGTATATAACGCTTCGTCTGCTATCTGAATTAAACGTTCATAATCCGGATGACCATTAAACATTGCTGCCCCAATGGACAATGAAAGCGGAATAAAATCCCCCGCAGGCGATTTTATTTTTGTTTTCTCGACGCGACTGCGAATACGCTCCGCAATCCGTAGCGTATCGGTTTGTGTCGCTTCAGTAAGAACAATAATAAATTCATCGCCACCGTAGCGAAAAACGTAATCACTGCTGCGAACGTTGTCATAAAAAGCCTGAGACACCCGACGAAGGATCTCATCACCGGTATTGTGCCCCCAGGTATCATTGATCTCTTTAAATTTATCGACATCAATAATAAGAATAGAGAGGGGGGTGCCGGCACGATTAGCATGGGCGATTTCCCGCTTGAAGATGGTTGGCAGGAAACGTCGGTTAAGTAATTTGGTCAGTACATCCATCCCTACCTCATGGCGGGACACTTCCTCAAACAATTCACGCAGTAGCGTAATGATCTGCGAGACGGTATTGCGGATTTGCAGCAGGAATTTCACCCGTGATGCTTTATTGCTTAACGTTTTCGTTGTCCCACTGGTGTGGTGAAACACGCCATCAAAGTCCTGAATCAGTCGTGAGATGTGACCGACTTCCGCAATACCACTGAAATAATGACGTCCTTTATGATTAAACCACAAACCAAAATCCGCCTGGCTTAACGGCAGGCTGTTGCCGAGATCGGAGTCGAGTAAGACCTTATAGATAATGTCCATTTCCCACGACAGTAACGCGGCGATTTGACGCTCTTTCTCTTCTTCTGCGTTTTCCAGCAAAGAAAAAATACGGTAGTTTTCATCTTCTTTTGCTGCGGTACTTTCACTAAAGGAGAAGGCTCTGGACATGACTTCCATCGCCAGATCAATACTGTTAATGGAGAAGTGGTAGACAAGCAGCTTATGTGTCGCTTCATGGTGGCTGTCAATGATGATCGGATAGAGAATTTTCTTCAGTACGCGAAAACCCATTTCAACCAGTTCCACCGGAATACCAATACGCGCATGCACTTCAGCCACCGTATGCTGTATTTTTATCAGTTCATCAATATTGTCGACTTCACTGGAGAGCACATCCACAATCCACTTTTCAAGTGCGCTTTTGAGTTGGCGCTCAACCTGTTCATTACTCAAAAACTCCTCAGCATGCGGATCGGCGAGAACAATACGATAAAACTCAATGCTTAAAGCATGGGCATGGGCGATCGCTATCTCAGAAGCTAGTCTGCGAATGTGAGGGTCGGTCTGTTCAACCAGCGCGACCCATTCGTCTTTCATTCTTTTAAGATACATCTCCATGGTGAAGATCCTTACAGTAGTTAGCGAACAACATTTTGCCTGGCTCAAATGCACAATCTGGATAGTAAGATGAATCTAAAACATAAAACACCTGAAAGCGTGCAGGGTGACATTAATGAAATAGTGTAATGCCTTAAGCCATATTTTCATTCATTCCGGCGAAGTAAGCCTGAAACAATTATGGATATAGCCAAAAGTAGCAAGAAAAATCCTTTTTAAGCGACTTTTTAAACGTATTGACGTCTGAAAAGTATAGTCCATCCGTTTGATCGTTGAGAGGAATCATGTCCCCCTGTAAGGTAGCTCACACTCTCTTTTAATGTCAGCATTTTTTCAATTCATAAAATGATATGAGAGTTTTTTGAGCGATATGGTCATCATTACGAAATAAATCCCGTTTTGACTGCGGGTAATAATAATCACGTATCAGTGGAGTCTTGAATAATCTTTTTCTCTTAGATATCCCATTTAATCATTACACTATCCTGAAGCGTATCACTGGCATAAATAATGCTATCCCGCCTGTTGAGGCGTTAAATGATGACAACGGGCAATGACGGAGCGAGCGCGGGGACTGGAAACGGAACCTAAATGGCGACGCAAAGAGAGATCGATGTCTCTCTTTACGTTACGGTGTCACTTAGACCAGCGATTTCTCAGGTAACTGACAGCCTGCTGGGCCTGCGGTTGGTTGAGATTGTTTTCTCTGAACAAAATCGTGCCGCTGATTTGTGGCATTGATTCATTTAAATCGAGCTGTTTCTTCAGTTCCGGAACGCCGCCGTTGACCGTCCAGTCCGGTTCATTGCGAGAGGGCTCGCCGACCTTATACAACGCAACGCCAATATAGAGCCGTGTTTTTGTCGGTTTCACGACGTCCGCCCACCATTTTGCCAGCACATCATAACGTGCCGCATCACGAGAGAAGGGCCAGTAAATTTGCGGTGCGATATAGTCCAGCAGGCCTTGTTGAACCCAAAGCCGCGTGTCAGCATACGACTCATCATAAGCGGCAGCGCCACGGGTATCCGATCCGGCCGGATCGTGCGAACGGTTCCGCCAGACACCGGCTGGACTGACGCCAAACTCCACGTCCGGATTGATCTGTCTGATCGTCCGCGAAACCTGTTCAATTAATAGTTGAGTGTTATGCCGACGCCAGTCCGCCTTTGAGCTAAATCCCTGGCCGTAGCGCCGGAAGGTCAGGTTGTCGTTCAGCGCGGAACCGGGGGATTCAGCGTAGAAATAGTCGTCAAACTGGACGCCATCCACCGGATACCGTTTCACCACTTCAGCCACGATACTGGTTATCCAGTCACGGGCCTCCGGGATCCCCGGGTCGAGAACATAGCGGTCACCGGCGGTACGGATCCAGTCGCGATGGAGGACAAACACGCTGGCTGGCTGGAGCGACACGGTACGGTTCAGTTCATTCACCGTTGACGGTTTCACATTGGTGGAGACGCGATAAGGGTTGAACCAGGCGTGAACGCGCATACCACGTTTGTGCGCTTCATCGAGCATGAACTGGAGCGGATCGTAGCCCGGATTTTCACCAATCTTCCCGGTAAGCATATCCGACCACGGTAAAATGGATGACGGCCAAAGGGCAGTGCCGTCAGGTTTAACCTGGAAGAAGACCGTATTTATACCCAGTGACTGTAAATTATCGAGTTTGTCTGTTAGGGCTTTCTTTTGCATGGCGATCCGCGTGGTGGCGCTACTGACATTCACGGATGCAACCGGCGGCCAGTCAAGCCGGGAAACCGTCGCCAACCACACGCCGCGAACAGGCACATTCAGTTTTTGCGTCTTATACGGCGATGTCGGCGTCGATTTTGGCGGCGTCACCAGTGAGACAGGCGGCTTTGATGAACAACTCGCCAGAAAGATCGTTGCGACAACCAACGTACTGATTTTTTTAACGCGAGACAGAGAGCAAACGGCACGAGAACAGATATCCATATAGGCCAGTCATCCGGTTAACACAAAAGAGAAATTATTTTGTTCCTAATCGACGTTAAGTCAAGCCGGAGAAGGGGTGAGGCGTACAATAAACAGGCTAGCGGAGAGGAATGATTTGTTCAACGGCTTAAAAATGTGTTTACGAATCACCAGAACGCATCTCGCTGAGTATGAGTGAAAACCAGAGCGGTCCTGAAGACCAAAACAGCAGGGAATGACTCAGACACCGGTACAGTGCGGTTGGTAATATTGTATTTAACATAATATACATTATGCGCACCAATAAAGATTAAGACACAATCTGCCATTTCACGGTCGTCATTGTCCTGCTGATTACAAGCGTTCTCGCCAGTTCCTGATGCCTACAAACAGAATTCGCTGCAGCCTCTCCAATGAATTATATTCACCAGGCCTCTGGCTCTCTTAGCATATGGACAATGTTGCACGGATTCATGATCCAGCCGCCCTTGAAACCGTTGGGTAACGGTTCAACTGCGTCACAACGGACTACGCCACATTGTTCAACATATTTTTCGGCAGCGCTGAAATTAGGCGTGAATAATTCCAGCCAGAGTTCAGCCTGACTGAGTCCCGGCGCTTCATCAATCCAGAGCCTGTTCGATCCGAGTTCGAATCCGACTGCTGGCGGCTTATCGATAATTTCCGGTAATCCAATAACATTGCGATAAAAATCAATCGTCTGTTGATACTGATGTGATGGGACCTTCATCGCAATGTCGATGCCACCTTTGATATCTGGTTTATTCATAAGGAATTTCCTTCCCAGTCGCTGGCAATACTAAACTAGTATAGTTCATACCTTATGCACACTTAGTTGAACCATTGACAGGAGAATTACTGATGTCCGACTGGAATCCGGCGCTGTATATGCAGTATGGCGCAGAACGTTCAAGACCCGCCGCTGAACTGCTGGCCAGAATTCAACTTGAGCATGTCTCTTCCGTGGTTGATTTGGGATGCGGCCCCGGTAACAGTACGGCGTTACTCCAAAGCCGCTGGCCTGGAGCGAGTATTACCGGTGTAGATACCTCTCCCGCGATGCTGGACGAGGCTCGAACGGCTTTGCCAAATTGTCACTTTGTTGAAGCGGATATTCGTCTGTTTCAACCCGTCACTCCGCCCGATGTCATTTATGCCAATGCCTCTCTACAGTGGATCCCCGATCACTATGATCTGTTTCCCCGCCTGGTCACCCTGCTGAATGATAAAGGCATTCTGGCCGTGCAAATGCCGGATAACTGGCTGGAACCTACACACGTGCTGATGCGTGAAGTGGCTTATGAACAGGATTATCCGAATCGCGGTCGTGACGCCCTGCCCGGTGTTCACGCTTACTACGACATTCTGAGCGAAGCGGGATGTGAGGTGGATATCTGGCGCACAACCTATTATCACAGGATGCATTCCCATCAGGCGATTATTGACTGGGTCAGTGCGACAGGGTTGCGCCCCTGGCTGCAGGATCTCAATGAACACGAACAGCAACGGTTCCTGGAGCGTTATCATCAGCTTTTACAAGAGCAATACCCACTTCAGGAAGATGGCCAGATATTACTGGCGTTTCCGCGCTTGTTCGTGATTGCGCGTCGCCAGTCCTGATCTCACTCTCTCAGCGGACAGGCTGCTTTCCAGGCGGCCAGCTTCGCTTCATTATTCCCGGTTGGTCGTGATAATAGCCAGTGTGAAAGCTGACGATCGTCCGTTGCGGTACTCTTCTTTACCTGACAAGTTGCAGGTGTCGCTTTGGCAGGCGGTGCCGTTAAGTTCCCCGCCGTCGCCGGTGAATGTATTTTGACTAATAGCTGACAATGTCCGCCCCGTACTGCCGTTTTGCGAACGCTGAATTCGATGTCGTGTTTATCGTAGCGGTGACAAAGATAATGCAGTATCCCGCTGGCCCGGCGCAGGTCAATATGAAATGCCTGGCTTACGTCATTGCGTGAAAATTCTTTATTGCGCAGAAATCCCCACCAGGCAACGGCTCTGAACAGCGGCATTTCCCCTAAATGCCGGATTTCCTCGGGCATGTGAAAACGGTGCTCCGCGCGTCTTTTCGTGGTGGAGGACGATGAATTAATAAGCATCGCGTTCCCTTAATAACGATTGGTCTGAATATCAGGTGGATTAAAAGTGTCCAATACATTTATCACGCAAATAGAGTGGAATTATTTGATCTCAACGCGCCTGAGATAAATCGCTTTAATTACCTTGTAACGGAGGTTTCCTGCGTTATTCGTCAGGTAATAGAGTGATGCAGTCTATTAATTCACACTTTTCGTTAATAGTTCAGGGAGGTGTTGATGATAGAGACAACCCCGCACATCCTGCAGAATGCGCGGGGTTAAGCGTTAAAAGAGCAGCTTCAGACCAAGCACTGCCTGGGTATCGCTAAATCCCTCACTACCGATCTGCTGACCAATATTTCCCCACAAATGCAGGCGCGAATTTATTTTCGCCTCGACGCCCGTTCTAAGCTCTGCAATATTTTTCGCTCCATCGACTGAGCCACTGATCTCATTCATTGAGACCGTATCATTACGCGTATTATGCAGCCAGTTCAGCTCAACAAAAGGTTGAAAGAGTCGATCTTTACCTTCATCGCGAATAGGGTAACCCTGCATAAAGGCTTTTACCCCAAGACGACTTTGTAGATTATCCTTCCCTCTATCCCGCACCCATGTGCCGTTATCTTCACGGTGATCGTCAGCAGAGACGCCCATCCAGATAAGCTGCGCTTGCGGTTGCAACCAGTAACTCAGACGCGGTTGTTCAGCCAGTTTAACGGTGTGTCCCATCTCAAGAGATGCGGTCATTCCTTTCGAACGATAGCGTTCTTCCGCCAGAGATTCTCCGCGTACCGTGTTTTCAAACCAGTTGTAGAGCACCCATGCGTCTATCCAGGTCCCCTGCTTCGCGGCATTATCGGCATACCAGGTCGCGTACAAGCCTGCGCTGTAACCTGAAACCGTGCTGTCCGCACGATAATGGGATAATGATGACCGGGTATTGCTCTGACTGTTGGCATAACCCGTCATGACACCAAGATGCCAGCGATCCTCCAGACCGGAACTCCATTGAGCCAGATCGCCACCAATCTGCACCACATAACGATTACTTTGGCTGCTTAGCTGGCCGGAACGGTCATGAAAACGAGTATGCCCGCCAACATTGCGTAACCACAGACTGGTGACACGCGTTTCCCCGGTGATCGGGTCGATATACTGCGTTTCACCTAACCGGTCGTGCAAACGGGTAACAAACAGGGTGTTAGCCGCCCTGCGGTTTGCCAGGTATGCCCCCATTTCCGGGCGCATCACCGCCGCGGATGAGCGCTCGACGCCTGGGGATGGCGTAGGCAAGGGAATCGGATCATCCTCTTTCGGTTCAATAATCGGGTCATCTATAGGATCGATATCGTCGACGGGCGCCCAGGTATTGACCAGATACCAGTGGTTGGAATCCATGATCCCGTCGTCATTTTCACTTTCAACTCCGCGCAAAAGCGCGTAATCATACCCCCCGGCAACCAGACGGCTTTGGGCAACAAATTCACCCGCAGAATCCCCTGCAACCTGGACAACTCGCGCACCGTTCAGATCACCAACCGCGACATTGCCTAATTCCTTCAACACGACCCGGGTTGTTCCTGCGGTGTTTCCCAAGACATTAAGCTGGTTAACCACCGGTTTTTGTTGCACTTGATCCTGTGTGCTGTTCAGGCTCAGTAAGCCATTGTCACTGTTGTAATCGCCCCTGACCGTCAGGACACTACTTGACAGCGCCAGAGCATCGCGGTTGGCCAGCGGATCGCCAAAACTCAGCCTCCCACCAAGCTGAAGTGACTGAATGGTCTGACTGTAGCCGTTCAGATCGAGTGTGGCGCCCTCCCCGACAGTAAAATCAGAATTCGGGCTAAAACCTGTGACACTTCCGGCGCTGAGCGTTCCGCGACTGATGTGAGTATTTCCGGTATAACGATTATCGCCGCTCAGTTGCGTCGTACCCGGTCCGCTATGGTTGACATTACCGTAGCCTTTTATCGCTGCATTAAGAGAATAATCTTCGCTGGTGTGGTTAAAGTTCAGTGTTGCAGTACTATTTTTCTGGTTTGTGTCACTCAGTATAATGAGCGGCGTCTCGATAGATCCTGCTTCTTGTGCAGTTTCACCGGGTTTGCCACCTATATTCAGTGTGGCGGTACTTCCTGTCCCTATGCCAAGCCAGATTCCCTCTCCTGTCTTAACTTTGCCGCCATTACTGATATTAAGTTCACCTTTGGCATCATTTGGCGTGGTTCTAAAGCCCCCTAAAATGAGTAATGTACCAACCTCTAAAAGAGAATTTTCGCCGTCGACATTCACGACGCCGTTTCCTTTAAGAGTTGAGTTTAACGTCTTTCCGACATAGCCAATATTCATATGTCTACTAACTGAAAGTTGACCACCGTTCAAAATATCCAGTCGGCCCTCTGCCTGATCGCCCACAACAGCCCAACCGGAACGGATCGACGAATTCTCACCTTCTACCGTGGTCAGTCCTTTTGCATCAGCATAAAATTCACCGATGCGCAGTTCGTTAATATTGGAGATCTGACTTCCCTCTTTAACGGTTAATGTTCCGTCGCCGTTATTTTTGCCGACAAACAGATTCTCGCCACTGAGATCCCATTGCGCACCTTCGGTTAACGTCACAATTCCGACAGCACCATTACCAATCGCGCTTGCAGAGGATTTAATGGTGCGTCCTCTTATTGTGAGTTCACCTTTTGTGCCCTGACCGACGGTCAGGGAGCCAAACTCACGCCAACCAGGCTCGTTATTCACTTCCGCAGATAAAATGACCTGGGCATTTTCGTTAATAAGAACACTACTGTTCGCCGTCGTGGGCGTCCAGGATGCTGTTAATGTCTTTGTCGCTTTGAGTTTTTTCTCAATACACTCTGCGGCCGTTTCACTTTCGCAGCGTATTTCCTCTGCCAACAGACCTGTCGGGGCAAAAAGACCGGTGGTGGCAAGCAGCAGTCCTGGAATAACCGGCAACGGAGAGAGAGACTTTATTGATACCAGTGATGGCGTCGACGCCTTTGCATCGACACGCGGGGTGTCATTCATTCCTGATTGAATAGCGTTCATAGATAATCCTCCTGATCATCGTTTAACATCCTGATATGCACTGATGGCATGCCGATGTTTTAAGAACGCCTTACGACCCTTATCAAGAGTTATTTTTAATCACGCAGAAAATATGCGGACATTATCTGAAATTCAATCATCGGTGATAAGTTAATCCTGAAAACCGATGTTAGCGCATTGACACACCCAGCCTGTCGTTCATTTACTGGAATGTTCCCTTCTTTTACGTCAACTGGTAGTGCTTATCCGGCATCAGTTTCGCTGGAATGGTCGATTCATCATTCATCTCCAGCAGGTCAATTTCGATGGCATTACAGATAGCATCCAGGGGCAAATCGTTATTCTCTGTTCCAAACGGATCCTCCAGTTCTTCTGCCAGTGCATCCAGAGAGATGAAGGTATAGGAGATGAGGACCGAAATAAAAGGCGTCATGTAATGCAGATCGACCACCAGGGCGAAAGGCAGCATGATGCAAAACAGATAAACGGTGCGATGGAGGATCAGCGTATAGGCAAACGGGACCGGCGTATTGGCGATTCTTTCGCAACCGGCAAGAACGGCGGACATGTCATTTAAGCGATTGTTTAAACTATGAAACAGGATATCCGAGAGTTGCCCGTCTCGACGACGTGTCGCCAGCCATTCACCCATTATCAGTAAAATGCGGTTTGCCGGAGAGTGAGAGGCAAATACACGTTGCAGATCTGCCGTGCCAAGATACTTCGCCAGCGGCTCAGCCTGCGGTTTACGCCGCAGCGTCATGCGCAGACAGTGAGCGAAGGCGATTTGCAGTCGGACAAACTGCCCTAACTCGCGGTCATCCGGTAAGACCGTTTTGACTTCCCGCAGCAGTGAACGAGAAGCGATCATCAGTTGTCCCCAGAGTTGACGCGCCTCAACATAACGGGAATAACAGGCGTTATTACGAAAACCCAAAAAGATAGCGATTGCCACACCGAGGATGCTGAACGGTGCAAGGGTAAATTTGATACCCAGCATCGTATACCACGGCAGCAGGACGATCACGACAATAGACAGCAGAAAATTAAGCAGCAAGCGGGAAGAGATTTTTGCCAGTACAGAGCCGTGCCAGACGAATATTAGGCGTAACCAGTGCTGTTGCGGACGAACGATCATGACGGTTTTCTGGAAAGAAACGAATCCTGCTATTAAACGTGATCTGGATCAAACATTCAAGCATGTCCAACGTGACGTTGTCACCTGCCTTATGCTAATAGACATGTTCATGCACAAGGCTAACAGAGGGGAATAGTTACTAAATACATTGTATGTTGTAACTATAGTGCTTGTATAAGAAACCCGGCCTTAGCCGGGTCACTGCTTTAGCAAAGCGGTTTCACCGCTTCTCGCATTCCTTTTGACAGAATGGCATCGAGATCGGCAGCCACCTGCTCAACCAGCCCCGCCACTTTCGTCAGGTCTTGCTCCCAGTGTTCTTCTACCGCCAGCACGTCACTCACCAGTTGCTGAGTCGTCATCTGGCGATCGCCATGCTGGCTCCAGAGTTGCTGAAAACGGGTGATCCAGTGCGCATCGTCCTGAACCGGGTAAGCTTCCCCATTACGCTCACCGCGATAGAACGCAATCAGGGCGGCTAACGCGAAGGTCAGACGAGCCGGGAGTTGGCCGTTCGCCTTCTGCCCTGCCAACAACTGGGGAAGAATACGGGTGCGGAATTTAGTCATCCCGTTCAACGCAATCGACAGCAACTGGTGCTTAATATAGGGGTTACGGAAACGTCCGGTAACCGCACTGGCAAATGACTCCAGTTCATCACGCGGCAGATCGAGAACCGGGATGATCTCCTCATAAATCGCTTTTTCCACAAAGGCGCAGATTTCGGTGTCATTCATCGCCTCGCCGACCGTATCCAGTCCTGCCTGGAATGCCACCGGTACCAGCGCCGTGTGCGCACCGTTAAGGATGGCCACTTTACGCTCTTTGTACGGCTTAATATCCTCAACAATCAGAACGTTAAGCGGATATTTATCGAGACGCAGTTCTGCTGCCAGTGATTTCGGTCCCTGGATCACAAACAGATAAAAGTGTTCGGCTGTATCGAGGAAACCATCGTGATAGCCCAGTTCGCTCTCCAGTTGCGCCGCTTCATCGCGCGGATAACCCGTGACAATACGGTCCACCAGCGTGGAACAGAAGACGTTTGCCTGATCCAGCCAGGTGATAAATGCCGCTGGCAGTGACCACTCCTGCGCATAGCGCAGCACCAGCTCACGTAAGGCATCACCATTATAATCAATCAGTTCGCAAGGAATGATGATCCAGCCTTTATCCGACGCGCCGTTGAAATGGCTGTAGCGTTCAAACAGCAGACGCGTCAGCTTCGCCGGATAACTTACCGCTGGCGCATCATCAAATTTATCACCTGCGTGATAACTGATACCTGCTTCTGTGGTGTTAGAGAACACAAAACGCATCTCAGGATTGTGCGCCAGTTTCAGGAACGCATCGTAATCACCGTAAACGCTGATTTCACGATTCACCGAACGAATCAGACGAGCATCGCTGACGGCTTCTCCCTGTTCATTCAGACCGCGAATGATTGTCGTGTAAAGACCATCCTGGGTACTGAGTGAAGGTGGAAATGTACTTTCAATAGGTCGAACAATGACCACACCAGAATTCAGATCGGTATGTTCATTCAGCAGATCAACTTGCCAGTCAATAAAGGCGCGAAGGAAGTTACCTTCACCAAACTGAATGATGCGTTCAGGATAGTGAGCACCGGGAAAATCGCGACGGTTAAGTGTTTTCACAATGGGTTCCCTTTCGATTAGTCATACAACCTGATTAAATTGGTAGAACAGGTTAGCAAAACTTCACGAGAGTAAAACCCTGTTTTGATCAATTCATGACAACAATTTATAGAGATTTATAAAAAAGCGTGGTGCCGGTCAGCTTTCCATCTGGCATCAGCGCATAATCAGGGATCTCACCGACTTTGCGCCAGCCGCAAGAGTGGTAGAACAACTCAGCATCGCTTCCTGTAGCGGTATCCAGCACCAGCTGCTTTTTTTGCTGCTGTATTGCGCACGTTTCCAGTGCCGTCATCAACTGACGAGCGAATCCCTGACGACGTGCGCTGGAGTGAACTAAAAGTTTCGCCACGTCCGCGCGATGAGGTTGATTTTCCGGCTGCTTGAGAATGAGTTGCACGGTACCGACAATCACGCCTGAGGGGTTGTCGAGCGCAAGAACGACGCGCTCTCCTCTGCCCGCGCTTTGCGCGACGTCATGCCAGAATGCACGTGCTTTTGAACAGGTAAACGGTAATACAAAACTGACTGATGCGCCGCGCGTCACACAGTCGGTCAGGACGTCACAGAGCTCATCAATTCTCGCCTCGATAGCTCCCGCATCCAACACATAACAGGATTTTGCCAGGGTCATGTTGCCTCCGTAATAGAGACAACACCATGCACTTAACATTGTGATAACACAACGGGGAGTTCCATAGGATATTGTTATGCCAGATCGCTTCCAGCAAAGACGGTCTTATCCGTCCGGCGATCGCTGGTCCGATTACGACCTTCGTTCTTCGAACGGTACAAACACTCGTCCGCTTCAACCATCAAGGTGTTGAAAACGTCCGTCAGCAAATGGGTGCCGATACTGCCATTCCCAAGGCCAATGCTGACTGTCAGATAGATATTCTGCTGGTTCCAGGTGAAGGGTTGCTGTGCGACCGCCGTACGAATATTTTCCGCCAGCAGCATTCCCTCATCAGGATGCACTGAGGGAACCACCACGACAAATTCTTCCCCTCCCATACGCGCCACCAGCCCCCGGTCACCGATAATCTCGCGAATACGTTGTGCAAACACGCGGAGTACTACATCGCCGCATTCATGACCGAAGTTGTCATTAATGCTCTTGAAATAGTCGATATCCAACAGCATGACAGTGATATGCTGCGAGCGCGGGTACTCCTGACGCTTCAGCGCTTCATAAAGTCCGGAACGAGAATAAACGTGGGTAAGAAAATCGAAATCAGCGCGCAGGGAAACCTGCTTCATCAGGGAATTAATCGCCGCCACGCTGACTGAAACCATAATGGGGCAAATTGCCATCGTGGCAATTCCCAGTCGGGCAGAGAACATCTGCGGCGTAGACAACGGTGACGCCACCGCGATATTGATTATCGAATTTGCCACCAGCACAATTTCAACGGCGCCGGTAAGAAAAGTCAGCAGACAAGTGACCTGCGGGGTGTAGCGCACCGCACACCAGATCAGCGCCGGCAGCGGAAAGGCCAGGCTTCCGGCGCCGCCAATAATGACCGATGCCAGCACCGAGATAATTAACGCCGCCACCGGCATCAGTTGTTCAGGTTTAAAGCGTTTTACCGCGCCGGGAATACCCAGCGTCAGCATACAGGGCACAATCAGCACCCCGGTTGAGAATTGTTCGCTGAACCAGTCAGCCACCAGTGGCCAGAATGACAGTCGGTCGATACCCACAGATCCCATCGCGCCAATTATGGCGCAGAGCAGTGCCGCAATCAGACAGTAATTAAATAAGCGTAACGCACTGATAGGCTCATATTTATTTTTCCCCAGTCGCTTATCGCGGATCACCAGTTGGGCGACAACCACGATAAACACCATGTTGGAGAGATTAATAATCAGCGATACCCATCCCCACTCGGTGGTGATCGCATCATAACCCAGCATGGCGACGTAGCTAACAGCATAATAATGCAGCTTGTTTAACCAGACATAACGGGCAAAAATCCCGGCGATCACGCCGTTGAGCGGCCAGAACAGCGAGAGTTCATGCACCAGGCGCAGCTCGGCGCCAATAAAGTAGAACAGTGTGGTTAAAGCAAAAATAACGCTGGCGTTACGCAGTGAATGGCCTTCCTGAAACAGCCGGAAAGACGGAATGTGGAGTACGTGCATTAAATATCTATCCATATAATTGCCGTCGGCAATTATCTCTGCGTAATGGTTATAATATTTAAGAGAATAGCATGAATTATTCTCAAAGGTAGTCGTACTCCAGCTGCGTTAACATTTTTATTTGTTAAATCCGCCAGCAATAAACCATGCTTATTTTATGGGATTAACGTAACCATTTAATTATTACGGTGTATTCATTTGAAGCACTAACCAGTGATGGATAACAGCGACCACATACTGCTGTTGCTCATCGCTCAACGGCTGTCCCTGGGCGATATTATGCCATTTAGCAAGACAGCCGCGACAGCAGGTCGCCGTGGCATGTTGGGCGATAAATACCGGATGACCGCGCATCGGCGTTTGTTTGCCGTCATTGACCGGTGCGGCTGGCGCAAGTCGCTTCGCCACAAAATCCGCAGCATGTTGATCGATAACCTCTGCCCCTTTATCCCAGCAATACTGTCTCTCTTTCGTGCCCAGACGAAAACGGGAGCGAAACGGCGAGCGCGACAGACGGGCAAAAAGCGGATCAAACGTGTTCATCAGTAAACTGAACGTCCTAAGCGTTGAGTCAGTTGTTCCAGCGCAGCGATACCCGCGAGCGAATTCCCGGTCGGATCCAGTTCAGGACTCCACACGGCGATCGCCATCTCATGCGGCACTATCGCCACAATTCCCCCGCCTACACCCGATTTCGCGGGCAAGCCAACACGCCACGCAAATTCCCCGGCGTTCTGATACATTCCGCTGGTCGCCATCAGCGCATTGATCTGTCGTGCCTGCATCGGCGTCACCACAGGCTCATCAAGATGAAACGCTTTCCCCTGGTTCGCCAGAAAGACAAACGTCTTCGCCAGTTCCACACAGCTCATTTTCAGCGCACAGTAATGAAAATAGTTTTGCAGGACCGTCGTCACGTCATGATGAAAATTACCGAAGGATTTCATCAGCCATGCAATGGCGGCATTACGGGCGGAGTGTTCGAACTCTGAACGGGCCACCACCGCATCATAAGCGATATCCGGCACACCACTCAGCGCACGAACCACTTCCAGCATACGCTGACGCGGTGCGCTGAGTCGCCCCTGTAACATGTCACAGACAACCAGCGCCCCGGCATTAATAAACGGATTCCGCGGAATGCCGTACTCCATTTCTAACTGCACCAGCGAATTAAACGGCGAACCGGACGGATCTTTCCCCACCCGTTGCCAGATCTCATCCTCTGAATAGTGACGCATTGCCACCACCAGACTGAGTACCTTTGAAATTGACTGAATGGAAAAGCGTTCAGTCGCATCCCCGGCCTGCCAGAGCTGACCTTCCACGGTGCAAATCGCAATACCCAGTCGGGACCCGTCAACCGAGGCCAGCGCGGGAATATAGTCCGCAACCTTGCCCTGACCTATCAGCGGGCGAACCTCCGCCAGAATGGCCTCTAAAATTGAATTGTCCAGAGTGATTGCCACACCACGCTCCTTGCCTGCCGGTCTGAAAAGGGCTGCGAGTATAACAGAGCGGAATACCCCACGTCAGGCCGGAAGTCGGAATCTCGCCACGGCGTGAATCAACTGGCGCGATTCATTATGCAACTGCTGCGAGGAAGCCGATGCCGTATCCACCAGTTCGCGGGTATCACGCGCGACCAGGTTCAGCGCTTGCAGCTGACGCGTCATTTGATGGATTCGGGCTCCCTGATGCAGCGTCGCGGCGGAGATATCATTCAGTGAGGCGCCCAGATTTTCCACCAGCGCGATCACCTGCTGTAAGTTCTCTTCCAGATGCGTCACTGCGCTTGACCCTTCTTCTATTCCTTGCAGAGAGTGATAGATCAGCGCCTGAATATCCTGCGTGGACTGACTGCTCTTGCGCGCCAGCAATCCCACTTCTCTTGCCACCACCGCAAAGCCGCGTCCCTGCTCACCGGCATGGGCGGCTTCGATAGCCGCGTTCAGCGCCAGAATATTAGTCTGGAAGGCGACGTTATCAATCAGCGCAATAATCCCGCGCATTTCCGCCGAGCGCGTCACAATCGCCTGCATTGAACGATTCACGGTATCCATCATTCGGTCACCGCCTGCCGCAATGGCGCGCGCTTCTTCCGCACGCTGATTCGCCAGTTGGGCATATCCGCTGTTATCTTCAACGTGCGTTTCCAGCACAGAAATATGCGAGGTGACGTTATGCAGTTCTTCACTCTGTTTCGCCGACTGCTGATACAAGCGCGTATTGTTCTGCGCCAGCCTTTCGATATTGTCAGCCATCGCCGTCGTTGCCTCACTGACCTGCTGGACCAGTTCACGTAGCCCCTGCTGCATCGCACCAATTCTTACGTGGAGCTGCGACACTTCCCGGTTAGATCCAGGTACGGCAGGAAGCGGCTGTGAGAGATCGCCTGCCGCCAGAATATCAATATGTGCGATCAGCCGACGCAGCGGAGAAATCACCCAGCGCGACATCCCCCACCAGACCACGATCGCAATGGTCAGCAGCATTACCGGCAGGAGTAAGAACAGATGCTGAAGATCGAGTAGACGATCCAGCAGTTGTTGTCGTCCACTCTCCCGCTCCTGGGCAGTGACCTTTTGCACTCTGGCATAGTTATCATTGAAGTCGGCCTGAAACGCCTGAATGGGCACCGCAAAGAACGCGTCAATCGACTGCGTCTTACTTAGCCCTGTCACCTGTTCCTGGATACCGCCGCTAAAACGCTGATAGCTGTCGACCAGCCCGTCGTCCGCCTGCGGGTTCATTTCGCGCCATGCCTGCCACGCGGTTGTCGACTGAGTTAACGCCTGCCGGGCTTCGTCAATCAACGGCTGCCAGCTGCCTTCAGAACCCGTGGCGGCATCCTGCATAAAGTAAACACCCGCCCGATTGAGCAGATCGCTGGCGGTCAGAAGCGCAATCCGTGCCTCTTCAACTTTTGTCTGTTGACGCAACGCCTGTTGGTTACGCTGCTCGTTTTCCCGGGCCTGACTGACAGAAAACGACAGCATCAGTGACGACGTCATTTGCAGCACGGAAAACAGCGCAATGATGCAAAAAATCCCGGTTAACAGGCCAAACTGCTGCGGTAGAAAACGGCGCGCAACGCGACGTAAAATTTGAGTTAAGTTCATAATATTCTTCAGTATCAACACGTTAAGCGCGAGTCTACGAAGCGTAAATGACAAAACTATGGCAGAAATGTGACAAGGCGCCCCGCAGAGAGCCGGAAAGATTAGCGTCGGTTCTTCCAGACGGTCTGCACATTACAGAATTCACGCAGACCAAAGTGCGAGAGTTCGCGACCAAAGCCGCTCTTCTTCACGCCGCCAAACGCCACCCGGGCATCGCTGGCGCTAAAGCCGTTGATAAAGACACCGCCACATTCCAGACGTGCGGCTATCTCCAGTGCCCGGGCTTCATCGGCGGTAAAAAGGGTCGCCGACAGACCAAAGTCACTGTCGTTTGCGAGTTCCAGCGCATGCTCAGCACTCTTCGCTATGGCGATCGCCGCAACCGGCCCGAACAGTTCTTCGCGAAACGCCGTCATCTCAGGGGTTACGTTGGTCAGCACCGTGGCCGGATAAAAGTTACCGGCTCCGGAAGGCATCTCACCGCCAAGTCGTAACTCAGCGCCTTCGGCAATCGTCGCCTGCACCTGCTGATGCAACTCGTCACGCAGATCGGCACGCGCCATCGGTCCGAGTTCGCTCTCCTCCGCCAGCGGATCGCCCTGCTTCAGCGCGGCGGCAGCCGCCACAAAGCGCGCGATAAAGCACTCTGCGATCCCCTCTTCGAGAATAAAGCGTTTCGCCGCCGCACAAACCTGCCCACTATTTTGGTAGCGTCCGGCCACCGCCGCCTGCACTGCCAGATCCAGATCGGCATCGCTAAGCACAATAAACGGATCGGAACCTCCCAGTTCCAGCACACATTTTTTCAACGCGGCTCCGGCCTGAGCGCCAATGGCTGCCCCTGCACGCACGCTACCGGTCACCGTCACGGCCGCAATCCGCGCATCGTTTATCAATGTGCTGACGCCCTGATTATCCGCATTCAGCCAGCCGTAGACGCCGACGGGTATCGCTGCATCAGCAAAAACCTGGCGGATGATTTGCGCGCAGCCAATAACGTTCGGCGCAGGCTTAAGCAGATAGCCATTACCGGCCAGCAAAATCGGCACCGCTCCGCGCAGCACCTGCCACAGCGGAAAATTCCACGGCATGACCGCCAGAATGGTACCTAACGGACGATACTCAATGACCGCCTGTTGGTTTTCCACCTGCGTGGGTTCAGCGTCCAGCATTGCCGGGCCGTGTTCTGCATACCAGTCACACAGTGCCGCCGATTTTGCCACTTCTGCACGCGCCTGTTTAATCGGTTTGCCCATCTCACGGGTAATGCACTGTGCCATCTCTTCGCCACGCACGCGTAAGGCCTGGCCGATGTCACGTAATTTCTGCGCCCGATACGCCACCGTAGTCTGTTTCCAGTCGCGAAATCCCACGGCCGCAAGCTGTAGCGCCTGTTCAATGTCCTGGGCCGTAGACCACGGCAGTGCTGAAAGGCGTTCGCCATTGTACGGGTTGGTGGAAATGGCGTGGGTTGCCGGCGAAATCGTCATACAGTCTCTCCATCATTCTTGATGCGATCATCATGGACGCATTTACTCTTTCCGAAAAATGAATAATATTAACCAAACCATTCACAATTAGAGAACATCATGGATCTGACCCAACTGGAGATGTTTAACGCGGTTGCCGAAACGGGCAGCATCACCCAGGCAGCGGCGAAGGTGCACCGTGTCCCCTCCAATCTCACCACCCGCATTCGCCAACTGGAGGCCGATCTCGGCGTCGATCTGTTTATTCGCGAGAATCAGCGCCTGCGCCTTTCCCCTGCCGGGCACAACTTTCTGCGCTACAGTCAGCAGATCCTCGCGCTGGTTGACGAGGCGCGAATGGTTGTCGCGGGTGATGAACCTCAGGGGCTGTTCTCACTGGGCGCGCTGGAAAGTACCGCCGCGGTACGGATACCGGCTACGCTTGCTCGCTACAATCAGCGCTACCCCAAAATCCAGTTCTCCCTGGCGACCGGGCCTTCTGGCAACATGCTGGACGGCGTGCTTCAGGGTCATCTCAATGCCGCCTTTGTGGACGGACCGATTACCCACCCCGGTCTTGAAGGGATGCCGGTGTATCAGGAAGAGATGATGGTGGTTACGCCGCACGGTCACCCGCCAGTGACACGCGCCAGCGAGGTCAACGGCAGTCACATTTACGCCTTTCGCGCCAATTGTTCCTATCGCCGCCATTTCGAAAGCTGGTTTAATGCCGATCGGGCAATGCCAGGCACGATCCACGAAATGGAGTCCTATCACGGCATGCTGGCCTGTGTGATCGCCGGTGCTGGTATCGCGTTAATCCCCCGTTCGATGCTGGAAAGTATGCCCGGACATCAGCAGGTTGAGGCCTGGCCGCTGTCCGGTAACTGGCGCTGGCTGACGACCTGGCTGGTCTGGCGGCGCGGGGCGAAGATGCGCCAACTGGAGGCGTTCATTGAGCTGCTGACGGAACAATGCTGAAAACGAGATCTGAATCACAAAACGGTTGTCTTTTCATCAGCAAACGTTTTAAGATCGCATCCTCTCCTTTTCGCAACGAACCGATGCACTCTTATGACAACTCAAACGGTTTCCCGCAAAGTCGCGTGGTTACGGGTCGTTACGCTGGCTATTGCTGCGTTTATTTTCAATACCACAGAATTTGTCCCCGTGGGTCTGCTTTCAGACATCGCACAGAGTTTTAGTATGCAGACCGCACAGGTCGGGATCATGCTGACGATCTACGCCTGGGTTGTCGCGCTGTTGTCCCTGCCGTTCATGTTGCTGACCAGTCAGGTTGAGCGGCGTAAGCTGCTGATATGCTTGTTTGTGCTGTTTATTGCCAGCCATGTGCTCTCGTTCCTGGCGTGGAACTTCACCGTGCTGGTGATTAGCCGTATCGGGATTGCCTTTGCGCACGCGATCTTCTGGTCGATTACCGCCTCACTGGCGATCCGCCTTGCTCCCGCGGGCAAACGCGCTCAGGCATTAAGTTTACTCGCCACCGGAACGGCGCTGGCGATGGTGCTGGGCTTACCGCTTGGTCGTATTGTTGGTCAGTATTTTGGCTGGCGAACCACCTTCTTCGCCATCGGGATGGGGGCATTCATCACCCTGATTTGCCTGATCAAGCTGCTGCCGAAATTACCAAGTGAACATTCCGGCTCGCTGAAAAGTCTGCCACTGCTGTTCCGCCGTCCGGCGCTGATGTGCCTCTATCTGTTGACGGTGGTGGTGGTGACGGCGCACTACACCGCGTACAGCTATATCGAACCGTTTGTGCAGACTGTTGCCGGGTTGAGCGCGAATTTCGCCACCGTACTGTTACTGGTGCTGGGCGGTGCAGGCATTATCGGCAGCATCATCTTTGGCAAGCTCGGCAATCACCATGCCTCGGCGCTCATCAGCATCGCCATCGCGCTGCTGCTGCTCTGCCTGGTATTGCTGTTACCTGCCGCTGACAGTGAATCTCATCTGGCTGTTCTGAGCGTTTTCTGGGGGATTGCCATCATGGTGATTGGCCTCGGGATGCAGGTGAAGGTGCTGGCGCTGGCTCCGGATGCCACGGATGTAGCGATGGCGCTGTTTTCCGGCATTTTCAATATTGGTATTGGTGCGGGCGCGCTGGTGGGAAATCAGGTGAGTCTGCACTGGTCGATGTCAACCATTGGCTACGTGGGGGCCGTTCCGGCACTTGCCGCGCTGATCTGGTCGGTGATTATCTTCCGTAAATGGCCGGTCTCATTAGAAGAACAACCACAGCATTCCTGACAGACAGCCCGGTCATCGCGACCGGGCTTTTTGATCAGTAGGTTTTAATAATTTCCAGCACGCCGTTAATAATAAACTGCACGCCCATACAGACCAGCAGAAAGCCCATCAGCCGGGAAATGGCTTCAATACCGCCCTTGCCCACCAGACGCATAATCGCCCCGGAACTGCGTAAGCATCCCCACAGGATCACCCCCACCAGGGCAAAGATGAGCGGCGGCGCGACGGTAATCACCCAGTCAGGAAAATCCGTGCCGTGACGCACCGTTGAGGCGGAGCTGATAATCATCGCAATGGTCCCCGGCCCCGCCGTGCTTGGCATTGCCAGCGGCACAAACGCGATATTGGCGGTCGGCTCATCTTCCAGCTCTTCCGACTTGCTCCGCGCCTCCGGCGATTCATGCGCTTTTTGCTGCGGAAACAGCATGCGGAAACCGATGAACGCCACAATTAACCCCCCGGCGATACGCAGGCCCGGAATGGAGATACCGAAAGTATTCATCACCAGTTGGCCCGCATAGTAGGCCACCATCATGATGGCAAACACGTAAACCGATGCCATTAACGACTGGTGATTCCGTTCTGCGCTGTTCATGTTCCCGGCAAGACCGAGAAACAGCGCGACGGTCGTCAACGGATTCGCCAGAGGGAGAATCACTACCAGCCCCAGCCCTATTGCTTTAAACAAATCCATCATATTGGCCGTCATTCCTGTTTCACCCATGTATTAGCGGCAAGTATAAGTGGAAAACCATGAAGTTAGCCATTCTGGTGCTGTAAGCATTCGTTAGCGACCTGAGAGATAACCGCTAATTATCATTAACTAAATAAAATGTGACACAGCGCGTGTCTTTTCGCTTTTAGCAAAACGTGTGATCGGTAAATCCATTCGTTTGACTTATAGTTGCCTGGGCAATATTATCTGCCGTAACTAAATACTTGCCAGGGCAACCATTGTGAAAAGCACCAGTGACTTATTCAATGAAATCATCCCACTGGGGCGCTTGATCCACATGGTCAATCAGAAGAAAGATCGTCTGTTGAACGACTATCTCTCGCCGCTGGATATCACGGCAGCACAGTTTAAGGTGCTCTGCTCTATCCGTTGTGCGGGCTGCATTACCCCGGTTGAACTGAAAAAAGTGTTGTCTGTCGATCTCGGCGCCTTAACGCGCATGCTCGAGCGTCTGGTCTGCAAAGGCTGGATTGACAGACTGCCTAACCCACATGACAAACGCGGTGTGCTGGTGAAACTCACCGAACACGGCGCGGCAATTTGTGAGCAATGTCATCAATTAGTAGGACAAGACCTGCACCAGGAATTAACAAAAAACTTAACGGCGGACGAAGTGGCAACACTTGAGCATTTGCTTAAGAAAGTACTGCCGTAAAACAAGAAGAGGTATGACGATGTCCAGACGCAATACTGACGCTATCACCATTCATAGCATTTTGGACTGGATCGAAGATAACCTGGAATCGCCGCTCTCACTGGAAAAAGTGTCTGAGCGTTCAGGTTACTCCAAATGGCACCTGCAACGGATGTTCAAAAAAGAGACCGGCCATTCATTAGGCCAGTACATCCGCAGCCGTAAAATGACCGAAATAGCGCAGAAATTAAAAGAGAGTAACGAGCCGATTTTATATCTGGCAGAACGTTACGGTTTCGAGTCGCAGCAGACGCTGACCCGGACATTCAAAAACTATTTCGACGTTCCGCCGCATAAATACCGTATTACCAATATGCGCGGCGAATCGCGGTATTTGCTACCGCTGAACCATTGTAACTAACCATCGCCTGTAAACGACGTAATCGAGGAAATCATGAAACTGTTGTCTTCTGCAATGCTGGCCCTGCTGCTTGTTGTCTCAGGTCAGAGCGTTGCGGAGCAATCCGCGCAGCCCACCACGACAAACAGTCGTGACACGATGATTGTCCCCACTTCACAGGAACAGTCGCCGTTTGATTTTAATCACATGGGCGCGGGAAGTGACAAGTCCGACGAACTGGGCGTGCCCTATTACAACCGGCACAGCCTGTGATTCGTTTTCGCCCTGCTGAAAAGCGGGGCTTTTTTTATCCCCCTGATCGTTATATTCTTAAAATTTCCCGCAGCGCCGTTTTCGCTCTTCTTTTACGTATTCATTTTATTCAATAGGCAAATTATGCTGCTTCAAGAAAGTTAGCTTATCCCAGTAGCCTCTTTGAAATAAAATTTTATTATTTACTATTTGGAAAAAACCGCAACCTCTCAGACCTAATGGGTCACGCCACTCTAAAATTGCCCATTGTCCATCTTCGAAAATGTTTTCAACGATACAAACCATATCCGTGTAAGAAAAATCTTGTTCAAACATTTTCTTTATCGCCTCTTTACCAATAACTGGCTCATTGGCAACCTGATGGTTTATTGCATTCTCATCATATAATTCTGAAATAGTTTCTATATCAGCATTATTAAATGCGTCAACCCATTGGCAAAGTATCTCTTTTGGCGTCATATAATTTACCTCCAACCTGTGAACATTCCCTCGTCGTAACATATCATCAAAAAATTATCAAGTTCAACATTTATTTAAAATATAGCCATTACTTAAAAATAGAGCAGCCTGTACATGGCTGCTCTATTAAAATATCTGTTACTATTTTTAAATTCACTTCTAAGTATTAAATGACAATGGATGATTGTGATAATATTAACGTCAGTTTTTACCTGCCAGGCCTGATCAGCGCAGCGACTTCAGGCAATCCCTGCGCTATTTGCTTTTTCCGACCTACGATCCCCTCACCTGCGCCGTTCTGCGCCAGCGAAAACCAAACACGTTGATGTACAGACCGGCCATGATCAGCATCGCGCCAAACAGCTGTAATGCGCTCAGCGTTTCGTCGAGCAACAGCGCCGCGCTGGCCAGTCCCACCACCGGTACCAGCAGGGAGAGCGGCGCAACACGCCAGGTTTCATAACGCCCGAGCAGCGTCCCCCAGATCCCGTAGCCGACTATCGTGGCAACAAAGGCCAGATAGACCAGCGATAAGATCGTGGTCAGATCGATGGCAATCAGGCTTTCAACGATTTGCGTCGCGCCGTCGAGCAACAGCGATGCTGCAAAGAACGGCAGTATCGGAATCAGTGCACTCCAGACCACCAGCGACATTACCGGCGGGCGCGAGGCATGCCCCATTATTTTTTTATTGAAGATATTGCCGCAGGCCCAGCTAAATGCCGCCGCCAGCGTCAGCATAAAGCCGAGCATCCCGACATGCTGTCCGTTGAGGCTGCCTTCAATCAGCACCAGCACACCAAAAATTGCGAGCGCAATTCCGGCAATTTGTTTGCCCTGCAAACGTTCGCCAAAGGCAAATGCGCCCAGCACGATGGTGAAAAAGGCCTGAGCCTGCAATACCAGCGACGCCAGTCCAGCTGGCATGCCAAACTTGATCGCGCAAAACAGAAAGGCAAACTGACCGAAGCTGATTGTCAGGCCGTAACCGAGCAGCAGCGACAGCGGAATACGCGGACGCGCAACAAAAAATATCGCCGGAAACGCCACCAGCAAAAAGCGCAACCCCGCCAGCATCAGCGGTGGCATTGCATGCAGCCCCACCTTAATGACAACAAAGTTCAGCCCCCAAACCACCACCACCAGTAATGCCAACAGCCCGTCTTTGCGCGTCATACCACCGCTCCGCGAAGTTTAAATTTTTGTAAACAAGTTAAAGTAACGGAAATGAGTAGCCCGCAACAGATCATTAATTCTGGTAGGGATAGCAGTGCACAATAGAACAATTTATCCGCTATACATCACACTTTTGCCGTGTTATTTCTTTACATATCTAAAACAAATATAACGAAACACACTGTCGGGCAGAGAAATGAACAAAACGCTGAGACGATCCACCCTTGCTTTACTCGCCTCCTCACTGTTACTGACGATCGGTCGTGGCGCAACGCTGCCCTTCATGACCATTTATCTGAGTCGCCAGTACGACCTGAGCGTGGATCTGATCGGCTATGCCATGACCATTGCGTTGACCATCGGCGTGGTCTTTAGCCTTGGCTTTGGCATTCTGGCGGACAAATTCGACAAGAAGCGCTACATGCTTCTGGCGATTTCCGCCTTTGCCTTTGGCTTTATCGCCATTCCGTTGGTTGATAGCGTAATGCTGGTGGTGCTGCTTTTTGCCCTGATCAACTGCGCTTATTCGGTGTTTGCCACCGTGCTGAAAGCCTGGTTTGCCGACCATCTTTCGCCCGGCGCGAAGGCAAAAATCTTTTCGCTTAACTATACGGTACTGAATATCGGCTGGACCGTTGGCCCGCCGCTCGGCACGCTGCTGGTGATGCAGAGCATCAACTTACCCTTCTGGCTCGCCGCCTTCTGCTCCGCCTTTCCGCTGGTGTTTATCCAGCTTCTGGTCAAGCGTTCTGCCGCCGCCGTTAATAGCGAAAACAGCGTCGCCTGGTCGCCTGCGGTACTGCTGCACGATAAAGCGCTGTTCTGGTTTACGCTGTCGGCGTTTCTGGCCTCGTTTGTTTCCGGTGCGTTTGCGTCCTGTCTCTCTCAGTACGTGATGGTCGTCGCCGATGGCAATTTCGCTGAGAAAGTCGTGGCGGTGGTGTTGCCCGTCAACGCCGCGGTGGTCGTCAGCTTGCAGTATGCCGTGGGGCGCAGACTGACGCCGGCTAACATTCGTCCGCTGATGGGCTTTGGCACCGTCTGTTTTGTCATTGGTCTCGGCGGATTCATGATCTCCGGCAACAGCCTGCTGCTCTGGGGCGTATCCGCCGCGATCTTTACGCTTGGCGAAGTGATCTACGCACCAGGTGAATACATGTTGATCGATAACATCGCCCCACCGGGTATGAAGGCCAGTTATTTCTCCGCGCAGTCGCTGGGTTGGTTGGGTGCGGCGTTTAACCCGTTGGCCAGCGGCGTCATTCTGACCTCTTTCCCCGCCTGGACGCTGTTTATCGTCCTGATGGTGGCGATTATTGTCGCGTGGGCGCTGATGCTTAAAGGCATGCGTGTCAGACCCTGGGGCCAACCGGCGTTGTGTTGAGCTGATGTCGTGCAGGTCCAAGTCCTGCACGTCTGTCAGATAGCCACTAAACCGCGTACCCCTTCCGATTCCATATTTTCGCCGCGTCCCCGTTGAATAATGCTACCGCGCGACATCAGCAAATAGTTATCCGCCAGTTCCGCTGCAAAGTCGTAGAACTGCTCAACCAGCAGAATCGCCATATCGCCACGCCGGGCGAGCTGAGCGATCACCTGTCCTATCTCTTTGATCACCGACGGCTGAATCCCCTCCGTCGGTTCATCGAGGATCAATAACTGCGGACGACTCGCCAGCGCGCGGCCAATCGCCAGTTGCTGCTGCTGACCTCCGGAGAGATCGCCGCCGCGCCGCTGTTTCATCTCTTTCAGTACCGGGAATAGTGTGTAGATCTCTTCCGGAACCGCTTTCGCTTCGCGTGACGAAAAGCGCGACAGCCCCAGCAACAGGTTTTCTTCCACCGTCAGTCGCGGGAAAATTTCGCGGCCCTGCGGCACATACGCGATGCCCGCCTGTACCCGCTGATGCGGCTTGCGATGGGTGATGTTCTTTTCCTGCCAGGCCACCGTTCCGCTACGCGCCGGTATCAGCCCCATCAGACATTTCAGCAAGGTGGTTTTACCGACGCCGTTGCGTCCCAGCAGGCAGGTCACTTCACCAGGGCTGGCGTCAAAGGTGACGCCGCGCAGAATATGGCTGCCACCATAATATTGATTCAGTTCATTTACCTGTAGCATCTGTACTCCTTAGCGCCCAAGATAGACGTCAATCACCTGCTCGTTGGCCTGCACCTCACGCAGACTGCCTTCCGCCAGTACGCTTCCCTGATGGAGCACCGTGACGTGGTCGGCGATGGTTTCTACAAAGCCCATATCATGCTCCACTACCATCAGCGAATGTTTGCCCGCCAGCGTACGAAACAGTTCTGCAGTATATTCCGTCTCAGCATCGGTCATGCCAGCGGCGGGTTCATCCAGCAATAGCAGGTGCGGCTCCTGCACCAACAGCATACCAATCTCGAGAAACTGCTTCTGTCCGTGTGACAACATTCCGGCGCGACGCCCTCTTTCGGTCCGCAGGCGCAGCAAGCCAAGCATCTCATCGATGCGGTCGCGCTGTTCGCTGTTTAGCTTTGCGCGCAGTGACGCCCACACCGATTTATCGTTTTTCATCGCCAGCTCAAGGTTTTCTGCCACCGTCAGCGCTTCGAACACCGTCGGCTTTTGAAACTTACGGCCAATACCCTGACGGGCAATGGCGATCGGATCCAACGCGGTCAGATCGGTTGACTGGTCATACAGCGCCTTTCCGCTTTGCGGACGCGTCTTCCCGGTAATCACATCCATCAGCGTGGTTTTCCCCGCGCCGTTAGGACCAATGACGCAACGCAGTTCGCCAACGCCAATATTCAGCGTGAGATTGGTTAATGCCTGAAAACCGTCAAAGCTGACGTTGATGTTTTCCAGTTGCAGCACCGGGTCCGTCTGCTGGCGATAGCGATCGCCGGGAACCTGGCGGGTAAAAAGGCCTTCATCCGGCTGCATTATTTGTCTCCTTTACGAAACAGGCCAATCACACCACGGGGTAAAAACAGCGTGACACCGATGAAGATCAGCCCCAGAAACAGCTGCCAGTATTCCGGCATGATGACGGTGAAGAGGCTTTTGGCACCGTTTACCATCACCGCACCAATGACCGGGCCGATCAGCGAGCCACGCCCGCCGAGCGCCACCCAGATGGCGGCTTCGATAGAGTTAGTGGGCGACATTTCGCTGGGGTTAATGATCCCGACCTGCGGCACATACAGTGCGCCTGCCAACCCGCACAACACGGCAGAGAGCGTCCAGACCAGCAATTTGAAACCTTTCGGGTCATAGCCGCAAAACATCAGCCGGTTTTCCGCGTCGCGCACGGCGGTGAGGATCCGGCCAAACTTACTGCGCGCCAGCGCAAACCCCAGCCACAATGCCAGTACCAGCAACCCTAGCGTCGCCAGAAACAGTCCGATACGGGTGGTGGTGGCAGTGACCGACAGCCCCAGAAGCGTGGTAAAACCGGTAAACCCGTTGTTGCCGCCAAAACCGGTCTCATTACGAAAGAACAGCAACATACCGGCGAAGGTCAGCGCCTGCGTCATGATCGAAAAGTAGACGCCTTTAATCTTCGAGCGGAAAGCGAAGTAGCCAAAGATCAGCGCCAGTCCGCCGGGCACCAGTACCACCAGCGCCATTGCCCACGCAAAATGCTGGGTTCCCCACCAGAACCACGGCAACTCGCTCCCGGAGAGAAAGGACATAAACGCGGGCAGCCCTTCACCGGAGGCCTGGCGCATCAGATACATCCCCATCGCGTAACCGCCAAGCGCAAAGAAAAGCCCGTGTCCCAGTGACAGCATCCCGGCATACCCCCAGACCAGATCCAGTGCGACCGCCACCACCGCATAGCAGAGAATTTTCCCGGCAAGCGTCAACGTCCACACGGAAATCGCCAGCGGATGATCGGCGGGCAGCAAGGCAAGAAACGGCAGCACCATCAGCGCCAGCAGGATAATCCCCGTCAGCACCCGACTGATACGCGGCGCTTTACGCGCCAGTGTTAAGGTCATTGGCATGGTCATTATTCGGTGACTCTCCCTTTCAGAGCAAACAGTCCCTGGGGTCGCTTCTGGATAAACAGAATGATCAACACCAGAATGACAATCTTCCCGAGTACCGCACCCATCTGCGGTTCGAGGATTTTGTTGAATACGCCGAGACCGAACGCCGCCGCCACGCTACCGGCAAGTTGGCCGACGCCGCCCAGCACCACCACCAGAAAGGAGTCGATGATATAGCCCTGGCCCAGTTCCGGACCGACGTTACCCAGTTGCGACAGGGCGACGCCGCCAAGTCCGGCAATACCTGAACCCAGACCAAAGGCCAGCATATCCACACGCCCCGTCGGAACACCGCAGCAGGCCGCCATACTGCGGTTCTGGGTCACGGCGCGTACCCGCATGCCCAGCCGCGTTTTGTTCAGCAGCAGCCAGGTGAAGAACAGCACCAGCAGCGCGAACCCCAGCACCACAATGCGATTCCACGGTAGCACCAGACTGGCGTAAACCTGTACGCCACCCGACAGCCACGCCGGATTCGCCACCTCCAGGTTTTGTGCCCCGAAGGTCATCCGCACAAGCTGGATCAGCATCAGGCTGATACCCCACGTCGCCAGCAGCGTTTCCAGTGGACGTCCGTAAAGATGGCGGATCACCCCGCGTTCCAGAATCATTCCCGCGCCTGCGGTAAACATAAAGGCAACCGGCAAGGCAACCAGTGGATAAAAGGCCAGCCACTGCGGGACAAACTGCGCCATCGCCTGTTGCACCATCCACGTACAGTAAGCCCCGAGCATCAGCATTTCGCCGTGCGCCATGTTGATCACTCCCAACAGGCCGTAGGTGATCGCCAGACCGAGCGCCGCCAGCAGCAGCACCGATCCAAGCGACAGCCCCATAAACGCCTGTCCAAGCAGATCGCCAATCGCCATTCGCTGTTGGATACGCGCCAGGCTGTCACTGGCCACCGCGCGCACGCTGGCATCCGGTTCATGAGCTTTGTCAGTAAACGGTTGCAGGCGTGCCTGCATTTCCGGATCGCTGGAGTCGCCCAACAGTATGATCGCCTGACGGCGAATCTCCGCCGATGGACTGGCCAGTTGCAGGTTAGCCAGAACGCGGGTCAGGCGTGATTTCACCTCCGCATCAGTTTCCTGTGCCAGGCGCTGTTGGATAAAAGGCAGCATGGACGGCTGTGCGTCGCGCTGTAGCGTACGGGTAGCCGCCAGCCTTTGTGTGACACTGTCACTAATGAGTTGATGCGTCGCCAGCGCGCCGGCAACAAGAATGCGCAGTCGGTTGGTCAGGCGTAGGGGTTTTACCGTTCCCGTTGGGCTACTGGCCGTTCCCAGAGGCACAACCTGCGTTCCCTCGCGGGTGAAAGCCTGTTTTGTGCTGTCGGTGAGCAGCGCCTCCCGGCTCAGCGCCGTCAGCAGCGGCAAACGCTGAGGGTCAGGTGTTGCCGCCCACTGTTCGAGCAGTTGCGCCTGGACGGTACGGCTGGCGGCGACAAACGCGTCGGCATCGCTGGCCTGAACGAACCCTGGCAGAAGCCCGAACGCCAGCAACAAACCACGAATAAAGCCCATGGCTTTCATGTCAAGATCTCCAGAAGTCACCCTCTGCGGGAGGGATAAGCACGTTGACAAACCTTGCGACGCTTTCGCCTTATCCGGCCTACATCTGCTTAACCCTGCTCGGTGTAGGCCCGATAAGCTTGCGCCATCGGGCATGTCGCCGTCTGCCCCCGCCGAAGCGGTTGATTTTAGTTGCTGGCGGTTTTCACTGGTTGTTCTGATTTCTTGTCATTACCGGCAATGAACGGGCTCCACGGCTGGGCGCGAACCGGTTCTTCAGTCTGCCAGACGACGTTGAACTGACCATTGCCTTCAATCTCGCCAATCATCACCGGTTTATGCAGATGGTGGTTGGTGGCATCCATCGTCAGCGTAAAGCCCGACGGTGCCGGGAAGGACTGTCCGGCCATTGCCGCCCGAACTTTATCGACATCTGTCGTCCCGGCTTTTTCGACGGCCTGCGCCCACATATGCAGACCCACGTACGTGGCTTCCATCGGATCGTTTGTCACCACGGTGTCAGCATTTGGCAGCTTATGGGCTTTGGCGTACGCACGATAATCGGCAACAAATTTCTGGTTGGTGGCGTTATCGACCGATTCGAAGTAGTTCCAGGCGGCAAGGTTGCCAACCAGCGGTTTGGTATCAATCCCGCGCAGTTCTTCTTCACCCACCGAGAACGCGACCACCGGAACATCGGTGGCTTTCAGGCCCTGGTTTGCCAGCTCTTTATAAAACGGGACGTTGGAATCGCCGTTGATGGTTGAAACGACAGCCGTTTTGCCACCTGCGGAGAATTTTTTGATATTGGCGACAATGGTCTGGTAATCACTGTGACCAAACGGGGTGTAGACCTCTTCGATGTCTTTATCCGCAACCCCTTTCGAATGCAGGAACGCACGCAGGATCTTGTTGGTGGTGCGCGGATAAACATAGTCGGTGCCCAGCAGGAAGAAGCGTTTGGCGCTCCCGCCATCCTCACTCAGCAGGTATTCAACCGCCGGGATCGCCTGCTGGTTGGGTGCCGCGCCAGTGTAGAAGACGTTCGGCGACATCTCTTCCCCTTCGTACTGTACAGGGTAGAACAGCAGGCCGTTCAGCTCCTCAAAAACCGGCAATACTGACTTACGCGACACGGAGGTCCAGCAGCCAAACACTACCGCCACCTTATCCTGGCTCAACAGCTGTCGGGCTTTCTCGGCGAACAGCGGCCAGTTCGAAGCCGGGTCAACCACCACCGGTTCCAGCTTTTTGCCTAATACGCCCCCTTTGGCGTTGATCTCATCAATCGTCATCAGGGCCACATCTTTCAGCGGTGTTTCGGAGATCGCCATCGTGCCGGACAGTGAGTGCATAATGCCCACTTTAATGGTATCGGCGGCCTGAACGCTAAAACTGAGTCCCATCGCAGCCACCGAGGCCGAGAGGGCAAACGCTTTGAGTAAGGTACGACGTTGCATAATTTCACTCCTGAAAATAAAAATGCTGTGAGTTCTGGTGCTACCGACAAACAACACGGCGCAAAAAAGAGTTCAGGAGGAATAAGGCAAAAAGGATGCCAGGACGAAGGCAGAAAGGAAAAAGCGTTGGCGTGCGCGGCCTGCAAGGCTTCGCGCGGGGGATGCTCCACAATGTACCCGCGTTGCATTATTTATGTGCAACGCGGTGTGCATTATTGAGGCAACTTACCAGACCTGTTGAGCTATTTCGGTGATAAGTTTGATTTTGTTCCACTGCTGGGCTTCCGTGAGCGAATTCCCCTCTTCCGTTGAGGCAAAGCCGCACTGCGGGCTGAGACAAATTTGCGCGTGGTCGACATATTGTGCCGCTTCCTGCAGGCGTGCTTTTACGCCATCCGGGTTTTCCAGTTCACCATTTTTCGTCGTCACCAGTCCCAGAACCACCTGCTGATGGCCAGGACGGATAAAACGCAGCGGCGCAAAATCGCCAGAGCGATCGTTGTCGTACTCCAGGAAGAAAGCATCGACATTGACGCTGCCGAACAGGATCTCCGCAACCGGTTCATAGCCGCCTTCAGAGATCCAGGTTGAACGGAAGTTGCCGCGACATACGTGCAGTCCCACCGTCATGTCGGCGGGTTTTTCCGCCAGCGCCCGGTTGATCACATCGGCGTAAATTCGCGCCAGCGCATCAGGGTCGTCACCACGTTCGCGAATTTGCTGGCGCTGAGCATCGGAACAGAGGTAAGCCCACACCGTGTCATCCAGTTGCAAATAGCGACAACCTGCAGCATAGAAAGCGTGGATCGCATCGCGCCAGGTGGTCGCCAGATCGTCAAAATAGTCCTTTAGATCCGGATAGACCGTGGCATCGATATCTTTACGTCCGCCGCGAAAGTGCAACACGCTGGGGCTGGGAATCGTCATCTTCGGCTGGGCGTTACCGCTAATGCTCTTCAGATAGCGAAAATCTTCCAGCATCGGATGATCGCCGAACGCCAGTTTACCCGTGACCCGCACGCCATGTGCTTTGGTCTGTACGCCGTTAAACTGAATTCCCTGCTGTGAGTCATAACGTTCAACCCCTTGCAAACCATCAAAGAAATCAAAATGCCACCAGGCGCGACGGAACTCGCCGTCCGTCACTACATGCAGACCACAGGCGCACTGCTGTTCGACCACACGACGAATGGCGTCGTCTTCAATGGCGCGCAGCTGCGGTGCGCTTAACTCGCCGCGTGAAAACTGCTGACGAGCCACTTTGATATCGTCGGGACGTAAAAAGCTGCCTACGACTTCTGCGCGAAATGGGGCCTGTTGTCTTTGCATGTGATCTCCTTCGTCGTCAGGCAAAGGTTGCCTGACGTGATAGTTTCTTATTTGAACATTTAGACTTCTGGATGTCTATGCGTCCAAATTGACATACCCTTGTCGGACAGGCAAACGAGATAAATTCATGGCTTATGAAAAAAATTCATCTTCACTCCGCAAGACAGGAAAACGCGAACCCTTCATCTTCCCATCCGGTGATGCCGCCAATCATGACCTTTACCGGTATGCCCAGTCTGGCGAGCGTTAATGCCGCCCGGTCGGCACCGTTACAGTGAGGTCCGGCGCAGTAAACCACGAACAGCGTATCCGCAGGCCACTGCGCCATCCGTTCGGCGGTCATCATGGCGTGCGGCAGATGAATCGCCCCGGGAAGATGACGACGTGCAAACGCCTCCGGTTTTCCCACCACGTGGAGTAAGACGAAATCGGGTTCCCCCTTGCGCATACTCTCATGGACGTCGGCACAATCGGTTTCCAGACTCAGACGCGACAGGAAATGGTTGACCGCAATGGCGGATGCGGCGGCGGGAAACTCAGTGACATGACTCATTCTACTTTCTCCTCAGTGACGATTATGTTTACAATAATTTAACCATCTCTGAGCTGACGTACCGCCTTCGACCATGCCAAAAAACACCAGGATTCTGCCAAAATCGCCGCGCCCGCTTGTGGTCGTACTCGCCTATGACGGACTGTGCACCTTCGAGTTTGGCGTAGCGGTCGAAGTCTTTGGTCTGCCGCGCCCGGAACTGGGCGCGGACTGGTATCGTTTTGCCGTCGCGTCGGTCGATGCTGGTCCACTCCGCGCGACCGGCGGCGTGCGGTTGATGGTGGATGGGGGACTGGAACTGTTGGCTGAGGCCGATATCGTTGTGGTTCCCGGCTGGCGAGGCAGCGACGCGCCGGTACCCGAAGCCTTGTGTACCGCGCTGCGTGCCGCGTGGGCGCGAGGTTGCCGTCTGTTGTCGATCTGTTCTGGCGTGTTTGTACTGGCAGCGACAGGGTTGCTGGACGGGCGCAAGGCCACCACTCACTGGCGCTACACGGACACGCTCCGGCAGCGTTTTCCGGCTATCGAGGTGCTTGATGACGTTCTCTACCATGATGCCGGACTGTTGCTGACCTCGGCGGGCAGCGCAGCGGGGATCGATCTGTGTCTTTATCTGATCCGCGAGGACTATGGTCTTGAGGTTGCCAACAGCGTTGCCCGACGGCTGGTGGTGCAGCCCCATCGCGATGGCGCACAGCCACAGCAGCTTCTGCGCCCCGTTGCCCGGCAGCGTGAAAGTCAGACACTGGGCCAGTTGTTTGATTTTCTGCATCAGAATCTGACGGTGAATCACGATACCGCCTCGCTGGCCAAACGCGCCGGGATGAGTCCGCGGACGTTTTTGCGTCGTTTTACCGATTGTACCGGCACCACGCCTGCACGCTGGATCCTCAACGAACGCTTATTACGGGCGCGCGATTACCTGGAAAACTCACCGCTCAGCGTGGAATTGATCGCGGAACAAACTGGTTTTGGCAGCGCCGCGTTATTTCGCCACCATTTTCGCCACATGTATTGTCTGTCTCCTTCACAATATCGAAAGAAATTTACGCTTATCGCTAAATAATCACCTAATTCAGCTTTTGTTTAGGTTAAAGCTGCTATTATCTCTTTCACCAACCAAATTAAGGTAAGCGAGGAAACACACTACTCATTAAATGGAGGCAAACATGCTGGGTAATATGAACGTTTTTATGGCCGTTCTGGGGATTATTTTATTTTCTGGATTTCTGGCCGCGTATTTCAGCCACAAATGGGATGACTAATGAACGGAGAAAGTCCTGAACCGATAAGGCCCCTTGTCGCATCACTGCACAAGGGGCCATTTTTTATGGCTGACGGGCAAAAAAAACCGCCGGATAACCGACGGTGAATGCTTGCATGGATAGATTTGTATTTTACTTTTTCCACCGTCCCGCCACTCCCGGCAGCGACAATGGATCACTTACACCTTACCACGCCGATTCTCAATGAATGTTAAACGGCAGGCGCTAAGATTGAGGCGTTTCTCGTTTCCACTCTTTTTTACTCTGGCAAGATGCAGTACGGGAAGACCACGGCTCAACAGAGCGTGTATTCTGTAAGTCCTGCGTTTCGGGACGGGAATTCCAGCGTTTTCTCTGTAATTTCTTGCCCATGAACAGCTGCATATTACCTCCGGTTGTCACTGCTTTAATCCATTAATCAATTTGTTGAAGGGAATGTAGCATATCGAGTGCAGGTTAATGTCAATAAACCGCCTGTTTTGTAAAGGCGGCAACCCACCACGAATTATTGGCAGCGAAAACGTCAACTAGCGGTTTAATTTACCGCGGCGCTAACTGACTGAGAATGGTGTGCCCCAGATAATTACTCCAGTTAAAACTATTTTGCAGAACCACCACCGCATTCTGGTTCTTTTTATCAAAGCCAATATAACTGGAATAACCGCCAATATATCCGACCTGATATGTGATCTGACGATCGGCTAACGTATCGGTTACCCATGCAATATTTGCGGCTTCTTTCTGACGATAAAACTGGGTTCTGGCGACGTCTGCAAATGCACGGGCAAGCCCGGCGTTGTCTTGCGAGGCAAAATGCGCTCGCGCATAGCCCGCCAGATCGCGCGCACTGCTGTATAAACTCGCCGCCCCGACCATATTGTGGTTAAACGTCCAGTCAGGCGTCAGTTCACCGCGTCGAATAAGCTTAGGCTGATCTCCCGCGTGACCTAATGCGCGATACGGATAGGCGTTGAGCGTCATGGGCTCAAAACTGCTGTTGTTCATCTGTAATGGCTGGAAGATCAGACGATTCGCCAGCGACGGGATCGACTCGCCGGTACGATGCTGCACGATGAAACCGAGCAGCGCGTAACCGATATTGGAATAGTGCGGCACGCGTGCCTCGGGCGCGGTGAAGTCGGCAAGAGAAGTCAGCACCGTATCGTTATCCAGTTGGGTATAGAAATTCTCCCCCGAACTGAAATAGCGCAGGAGATTTTCCAGAGTCAGCAGATCCATCGGCTGTCTGGGCAGGCCGGAGGTATGCGTCGCCAGTTGCAGCAGGGTAATCTTTCTGGCGTCATCGCTCAGCGGCGTATCTGCTGGCAGTAGCTGCGCCAGCGTGTCGTTCCAGTGCAGCACGCCCTGATTCACCAGCACGGTAGTGATTTCGGCCGTTACCCCTTTACTCAGCGACCCCAGCGCAAACAGCGTGTCTGGGGTGATCGGATATTGATGTCGGCTGTCGGTCACACCGTAACTGTGGAACTCAGCGGGTCCGTTATGTTGAATGACCGCAACCACCATTCCGCTCACCTGCTTTTCCTGCATATACTGGTGGATCATCGGATCGATACCGCGAGCATAGTACCCCACCACCGCCTGCGCACTCTGTTCGGCAGGCATATTCAACTGCGATAAGGTGCTGTTGCTACAACCAGTCAGCAGCAGAGCAGAAGAAAGAAGGAGTGGCGCGGACGCTTTCATGAGCAGAAAGTCGCCTGAAGGATATCAGCGCAGAAAGGCAGGAAAACAGACATGTACAATACGGACTCCGGAAAAAGGAGCCCGCATTGTACATCAAGTTGCTAATAATGAAGTGTCGATTGTGTTATCCCGCCAGGCCACGATGTTTGAGCATGTGCTCGATCTGTGGCTCACTACCCCGCCATGCCGGGTAAAGGCGTTCTAAATCTTCACTGTTGCCCCGTGATAAAATCGCGTCACGGAACCGCTGGCCGTTATCACGCGTCAGTCCGCCCTGCTCCACAAACCACTGATAGCCGTCATCCGCCAGCATTTGCGTCCACAGATAGGCATAGTAGCCTGCCGCGTAACCGCCCCCAAAGATATGGGCAAAATAGCTGCTGCGATAGCGCGGCGGCACCGCCGGAAGATCGAGTTGCTCCGCCGCCAGCCGTTGTTTTTCAAATGTTTCAACGTCCTGAGGGGGTTCGTCAACAGACAGACGGTGCCAGCCCATATCCAGCAGCGCGGCGCTAAGCAGTTCGCTCATGTCATACCCCTTATTGAACAGGCTGGCCTTACGCATTTTGTCCTGTAACGCCTCTGGCATTTTTTCGCCGGTGACCGCATGGCGGGCATAGCGGTCAAACACCGTCGGATGGCTCGCCCAGTGTTCATTGATTTGCGATGGAAACTCGACGAAATCACGCGGCGTATTGGTTCCCGACAGCGACGCATAGCGTTGTGACGCAAACAGTCCGTGCAGGGTATGGCCGAACTCATGGAACAACGTGATGACATCATCCCAGAGTAACAGCGCGGGCTGTCCTGAGGCGGGCTTCTGATAATTACAGACGTTGTAAATAACCGGCTGGGTTTCGTTGAGTGTCGACTGCTCGACGAAATTGCCCATCCAGGCACCGCCGCTTTTCGAATCCCGGGCAAAGAAATCACCGTAAAAAAGCGCCAGCCCAACACCGTTATGATCGTAGATTTCCCAGACGCGCACATCCGGATGGTAGACCGGAATATCAAAGCGCTCGATGAATTTGATGCCAAACAGCTGGTTGGCGGTCCAGAACACCCCTTCGTGCAGAACGGTATTCAGTTCGAAATACGGTTTGAGCTGTGATTCATCTAACGCGTATTTCGCACGCCGCACCTGCCCGGCATAAAAAGACCAGTCCCAGGCCTGCGCGGTAAACCCACCCTGTTCATCGTCAATTACCTGTTGGATATCGGTCAGTTCACTCAGCGCCCGTTGGCGCGCAGCAGGGACGATCGCGCGCATAAAGGCCTGTGCGGCCTCCGGCGTTTTTGCCATCTGATCGGCGATTTTCCACGATGCATAATCGGCAAACCCCAGCAGTTGCGCCTGGCGGGCGCGCAGGGCTACCAGCCGCTGAATCAGCGCACGCGTGTCATTGTCATCGCCTTTTTCGGCACGACGCCACCCGGCGTTAAACAGATTCTCCCGGGTCTGGCGATCGCGCAGTGCACATAATGCCGGCTGTTGCGTGGTATTCAGCAGTGGTATCAGCCATCCCTCGGCGAGCCCTTTTTCGCTCGCCGCCTGTCGCGCGCTGGCGATCTCTTCCGCGCTGAGCCCCTCCAGTTGATGGGCGTAATCGACTACCAGTCCGCCAGATTTATTCGCCGCCAGCAGGCGCTGGTTAAACTGGCTGGTGAGCGTCGCGGCTTCGGTATTGAGCGCCCGGAGTTGCGCTTTATCGGCATCGCTCAGTTGGGCCCCGGCGAGAACAAAACGCTGGTGTGTCACCTCGATCAGACGCACGGATTCATCGTCGAGCCCCAGCGCATCACGTTGTTGCCAGACGCAATCAACGCGGGAAAACAACGCGCGGTTCAACCAGATATCATTCGCCAGTTCCGCGAGCTCGGCAGAAAACGCCTCATCGAGACGCTGAAGTTCATCATGCGTATGTGCCGCGGTCATGGCGAAGAAGACGCTGGTGACGCGGGTTAACAGCTCACCACTTTTCTCCAGGGCGAGAACCGTATTGGCAAAATCCGGGGCCGCGCTATTAGCAATTATGGCGGCGATGTCCGCGCGCTTTTGCTTGATCCCTTCGTCAAAGGCGGGACGATAGTGTTCCGTTTTAATCAAATCAAAACGGGGCGCCTGATACGGTAACAGGCTGTGGCTAAAGAACGGATTCGTTAACGACATCTTTCACTCCTGAAAACGATCTGTTCAATAGAGTAGGCTTCAGGGTAAAAGACCGCAATCCTGTAAAACCAGGGTTACCCGTGAGAGCGAATCACATGCTATGGTAGTCAAACGTAAAAAGCGTTGAGGAACAGTGAGATGATCGTTTTAGTAACCGGAGCAACCGCAGGTTTTGGTGAATGCATTACACGTCGTTTTGTTGAGAACGGGCATAAAGTCATTGCCACTGGCCGTCGCCAGGAACGCCTGCAAGAGTTAAAAGAGTCGCTGGGTGATAACGTGCTGATCGCGCAACTGGATGTGCGTAACCGCGCAGCCATTGAAGAGATGCTGGCATCGTTACCTGCCGAGTGGCGTGACATCGACCTGCTGGTCAACAACGCCGGGCTGGCGCTGGGTCTGGAGCCTGCGCATAAAGCCAGCGTGGAAGACTGGGAAACCATGATCGATACCAACAACAAAGGGCTGATTTACATGACCCGCGCCGTCCTGCCGGGCATGGTCGAGCGTAACCGTGGGCATATCATCAACATCGGCTCTACCGCAGGCAGTTGGCCTTATGCTGGCGGCAACGTGTATGGCGCGACCAAGGCGTTTGTACGTCAGTTCAGTTTGAACCTGCGTACCGACCTGCACGGCACGGCCGTTCGCGTCACGGATATCGAGCCGGGTCTGGTGGGCGGCACCGAGTTTTCTAACGTGCGCTTTAAAGGCGATGACAATAAAGCGGGAAAAACCTATGAGAACACTACGGCGCTGACGCCGGAAGATGTGACCGAAGCGGTCTGGTGGGTCGCCACCCTGCCTGCCCATGTGAACATCAATACGGTAGAAATGATGCCAGTGACGCAATCTTTTGCCGGACTGAGCGTTCATCGCGGTTAATTTGTCTCCCGGCCCGCGGGCCGGGTATAGCTCGCGACAAAAAAGTGGTAGAATTTGTGGGTTAATTTTCTAAAAAGTAAGAGCGAATGACCGTCGAAACGCAACTCAATCCTACACAGCCCGTAAATCAGCAGATTTATCGCATTCTTCGCCGTGACATCGTGCACTGCCTCATTGCACCAGGCACGCCGCTGTCCGAAAAAGAGGTGTCTGTTCGCTTCGATGTGTCTCGCCAACCAGTGCGTGAAGCGTTTATTAAGCTCGCGGAAAACGGCTTGATTCAGATCCGTCCGCAGCGCGGCAGCTACGTCAACAAGATCTCCCTCTCGCAGGTGCGAAACGGCTGTTTTGTCCGTCAGGCTATCGAATGCGCGGTGGCGCGGCGGGCCGCAGCCCAAATCACCGACAGTCAGTGCTATCAGCTTGAACAGAATCTTAATCAGCAGCGGATTGCGATTGAGCGCAAACAGCTGAATGATTTCTTCGAGCTGGATGACAATTTTCACCAGAAGCTGGCAACCATTGCGGACTGCCAGCTGGCCTGGGACACCATCGAAAATATCAAGGCCACCATCGACCGTGTGCGTTATATGAGTCTTGATCACGTCTCTCCACCGGAAATGTTGCTTCGCCAGCATCTCGATATTTTTTCAGCCCTGGAAAAACATGACGCCGATGCTGTCGAGAAAGCCATGACTCAACATCTGCAAGAAATCGGCGAGTCGGTCCTGCTGATCCGCCAGGAAAACAGCGATTGGTTCAGCGAAGAGTAATTCCCCTGCCTCATCTCTCGTGAGATGAGGTCTCTCCGTCCCCCCTGCATGTCCACATCAAAAAAGATGTGAGATTGATCAAAAACAAAAAAAATCCTGACTGATAAGCGTATTTATATAGCGCCCGTTACGTGGGACCTGAGCCCACGGGCTTTGACGGTAAGTTAGAAAGGAGAAAATACCATGATGACATACGATCGTAACCGTAACGCAATCACCACAGGCAGCCGTGTGATGATCAGTGGCACCGGCCATACCGGTCGCATTAAAGCGATTGAGACCGAAGGCCTGGATGCGGCGCAAATTCGTCGTGAAAAAACAGTCGAAGTGGAAGGCTGTGAAGGCAAATTTGCCCCGGTAGAACTGATTCGTCTCGGCATGAACTAATGGTGTGAGTGCCGGATAATGCCTTGATTATCCGGCAGTCCTGAGGCATTTACTTCACGTTTGCTGCATACTTTGCCACGGTGGCTTTCGCCCCTTCCGCCAGCAGCGTCTGATACGCGTCTTTCACGGCCTGCGTGAATAACGCGACCTGCGGCAGTTCGTTACCAAAGATTGCCTCAATAGCCAGCAGCGCTTCAACACGGCTTGCGCCTTCCGCACTGTTTTGTACCGCCTGTTGGATCACTGGCAGAAGCGGATCGTTGACTTCAATGGCATTTCCCTGTTCATCCACGCCGCCGACATAGCGCATCCAGCCCGCCACGCCCAGCGCCAGCAAATCAAAACGACTGTTATGTGCCAGATGCCAGCGTACTGAATCGAGCATCCGCTGAGGTAATTTCTGGCTACCGTCCATCGCAATCTGCCAGGTACGGTGACGCAGCGCCGGGTTGCTGTAGCGTTCAATAAGCAGGTCTGCATAGCGAGTGAGATCCACCCCCTGCACTTTCAGCGTGGGCGCCTGCTCGTTGAGCATCAGTGCGCGGGCAGCCACCCGATAATTTTCATCACCCATGCAGTCGTTGATATGCTGATACCCGGCGAGATAGCCCAGATACGCGAGGAATGAGTGGCTGCCGTTGAGCATCCGCAGTTTCATCTCTTCAAACGGGATCACGTCAGAGACCAGTTCTGCCCCGGCTTTTTCCCACTGCGGACGGCCGGCAACAAAGTTATCTTCAATCACCCACTGACGGAATGGCTCGCAGGCCACACCGGCCGGATCGCGCACGCCGGTCAGGTTTTCAATTTTATCCAGCGTGTCAGTGGTGACGGCCGGAACAATGCGGTCAACCATCGTCGACGGGAACGTGACGTGTTGTTCGATCCATGCGGCCAGTTCGGCGTCCACGGCACGCGCGTAAGCGGTGACCACGTTACGCATCACGTGACCGTTTTCCGGCATGTTGTCGCAGGACATCACGGTGAAGGCGGCTAAGCCCGCCGCTTTACGGCGCGCCAGCGCTTCAACCACCACACCCGGCGCAGATTTCGGCTGATGTGGGTTTTGCAGATCGGCTGCGATCATCGGGTGATCCAGCATCAGTTGTCCTGTCGCCGGGGAATGGCAATACCCTTTCTCAGTAATCGTCAGTGAAACAATCGCAACCTGTGGTTCACACATCGCCGCCAGCACGCTCTCCAGCCCGTCAACCTGAGCATGCAGCGCCTTTTTCACCACCCCCACGACTCTCGCGGTCCAGGCATCGGCAGACATTTCCGCCACGGTATAGAGATTATCCTGCTGTTTGAGATCGGCGATCTGCTGTTCCCCGCCGATCAGGTTCACTTCGCAATATCCCCAGTCGCTGTTATGCTCCGCCGCCAGGATATCGGTATAGACGCCCTGGTGCGCACGGTGGAAAGCACCAAAACCAAGATGAACAATACGCGGGAACAGTCGGTTGCGATCGTAGTCAGGAAGCGTCGCTTTTGCCGTTAAGAGCTTGTTTTGCATTGTATGACCTACTTTGAATGAAATCAGGACGGTTCCAGATTAACGCCTGTATGGTTGTATGTTTTGATTTGAATTAATCTTTTGCCAATTGGTATAACATCATTTGAAAGTTATGTGACAGGATGCAATTCCTGATGCTGAGCCTGACGCCCAGGGCAGGCTCCCTGGGCTGAGTGATGGCTGCATCCCTGCAGCCATTAGGTGACAATCCTCTTAATCGTGCTTGCGCCACTCCTGGTATTCACGCTTGAGTCGCTGTGGCGCCGTTTCAGGCATCATGAGCAAGCCGATAACAGAAATGATGCCGAGAACAATCACATAGCTTGCTAACCCGTAGTAATGCCCACCGGTCATCTGCAAAATCTTCACTGCCACCAGCCCCAGTACCCCGCTGCCAATCAGTGAACCCAATTGCCAGATTAAAGCGATGCCGCTGCAGCGAATATGCGTCGGGAACAGCTCCGGGAAGAACGATGCCTGCGGTGCGTAGCACATGCTATGGCCAAAGCTAATGACGATAATCATCACCAGCTGCGTCAACCAGAAATTGTCCTGATTAATGGCCAGGAAGAACGGAATAATCATTATGACCTGAATCAGCGCGCCCATGATATACACCGGCTTACGACCAATTTTGTCACAGAGCGCCCCCATCATGGGTATGGCAAGCACTTCGATCACCACAGCGATAATCATGGTTTCCATTAAGATATTGGCATCCAGATTATTGGCTTTGCCGTACGCCAGGACGATTACCGTGAACATGGCAAACGTACAGGCTTCAATCAGTTTTGCGCAGACGCCTTTTACCACGATGCCAGGAAAATCGCGGATGACTTCAATGAGTGGACGGGACTCTTCTGCTTTCGTCTCACGAATCTGCGCAAAGACAGGAGACTCATCGATTCTTAGGCGAATAAACAGGCCAACGATCACCAGCAGCAGACTAAGCAGGAACGGAATACGCCAGCCGTAATCCATCATTGCTTCAGGAGATAAGGTGGCATTGAGCAGTGCAAACAGTGCCATCGGTAACAAAAAGCCGACCGGCGCACCAATTTGTACCCAACTGGCAAAGAATCCGCGCCGTTTAGGTTCGGCATATTCTGCCGTCATCAAGACCGCCCCGGCCTGTTCACCCCCGACACCAAACCCCTGGAGTACGCGAATGAAGATCAACAGAACGGGTGCCCAGACACCGATTTTTTCGTACGTTGGCAATAAGCCAATGCAGAATGTCCCGAGCCCGACAATCAGTATCGTGATAACCAGCGCTTTTTTACGCCCCACTTTATCGCCGATATGTCCAAAGACAATTCCGCCCAAAGGCCTTGCCAGGAAGCCCACCGCATAAGTGGCAAATGCGGCCAGCGTACTGATTAACGGATCGTCACTGGGGAAAAACAGGTGACCAAAGAACAGCACTGCCGCAGTGCCATAGGCAAAAAAGTCATAGTATTCAGCAGCTGTACCAATCGCTGAAGCAGAAGCGACGCGACGAACTACGGGTTTGCTATCAACATCATTTTTAATATCAACGGAACTAACCATAAATAATTACCTTCGTTGGTTCAGAGGTGAACAACATCCGTGTCGTATAAATGTTAACTTACCAGTTCCACAAGGTGCCATCTTCAAGCCGGGCAACCGGCAGATAGGCGGGGTCATAGGGATATTTCGCCGCCAGTTTTTCATCGAACTCGATACCCAGTCCCGGCTTCTCGCCCGGATGCATATAGCCGTTGTCAAAGGTCCAGTTGTGCGGGAAGACTTCCAGCATCTGTTCGGAATAGCCCATGTATTCCTGCACGCCAAAGTTCGGTACCCACAGGTCAAAATGCAGCGCAGCGGCCATACAAACCGGAGAAAGATCGGACGGGCCGTGTGAACCGGTACGCACCTGGTAGAGCGAAGCGAAGTCGGCGATGCGACGCATGCCGGTGATCCCGCCCGCATGGGTGATCGTGGTGCGGATATAATCGATGAGCTGTTCTTCAATAAGCTGCTTGCAGTCCCAGATGCTGTTGAAGACTTCACCGACGGCAATCGGGGTCACCGTGTGCTGACGGATCAATCGGAAGCACTCCTGGTTCTCGGCAGGCGTCGGATCTTCCATCCAGAAAAGGCGATAATCTTCAATGCTTTTACCAAAGCGCGCCGCTTCTATGGGTGTCAGGCGGTGGTGCATGTCGTGAAGGAGATGCTCGTTAAAGCCGAACGTATTGCGCACCGCCTCGAACAGTTTCGGCGTGAAATCAAGATACTTTTCCGTCGACCACAGTTGCTCTTCCGGCCACTGTCCTTTGGTGGCGGGTTCATAGGCCTGCCCTTTTCCCTTTGCCATGCCGTAGGTGGTTTTCATACCTGGCACGCCGCACTGAACGCGAATGGCTTTGAAGCCCATCTCTTTATGGCGTGCATAGTCTTCCAGCACATCATCCACGGTGTGACCGGTGGTGTGGCAGTAAACCATCACCCCTTCGCGTGATGCGCCGCCAAGCAGTTGATACAGCGGCATGTTGGCGGCTTTCGCTTTGATATCCCACAGCGCCATGTCGACGGCGGAGATAGCAGACATGGTCACCGGGCCACGACGCCAGTACGCGCCTTTATAAAAGAACTGCCAGATATCTTCGATGCGGTGCGCATCCCGACCGATCAACTGTGGGCAAAGATGATCTTTCAGGTAAGACGCGACGGATAACTCACGTCCATTCAGCGTGGCGTCTCCAAGACCGGTGATACCGTCCTCGGTCGTAATCTTCAGTGTGACAAAGTTACGTCCCGGACAGGTGACAAAAACCTCAGCCCCTACAATCTTCATTTTTTCTTCCTGGTTCTGTGTGGTGATGGTGAGAATCTACGCAATGCACATACTACCATACAAGTATAAGTGATTTATTTTTCAATCTTGATCACAAAAAATCACAGGCTATAAAAGGAGGCTTTTCAGGGGAAAACGTCTGGCGGATGCCTGCACAGAGCAGCAGCAGACACCTTAATCCATTGAATTTAAATAAGAATAAAGAGGGATTTACGAGAAATGACACATGTCATACGCCAAGAGCATGACACATCTTGCGCAGGTAACGCTTAGCCGCGCCCCCATCCCGCTACAATAATCAGCATTCCGCACAGTGCGATGAGCGCCCCGCTCCAGTCATACAGGCTGAGTTTGACGCCATCGACCACGCGCAGCCAGATCAGTGCGGTACAGACATAAACGCCACCGTATGCGGCATACACCCGACCGCTGGCGGCAGGATGCAGCGTCAGCAGCCAGACGAACAGTGCCAGCGCAACGCCTGCGGGTAACAACAACCAGACGGTGGCTCCCCGCTTCAGCCAGAGCCAGGGCAGAAAGCAGCCGATAATTTCGCAAAGCGCAGTGGCAAAAAAAAGCAGCGTGGTTTTAAGCATCTGAATCGTTCATTGACCTGAGGTTCAGGCATGATACGCCATAATCCCCCGATCTTATCCATAACCTTGCGGCGGGTATGCCCTGCGCAAGGAATGGTGTAGAATTTGCCTGCAAATGATGCTTTTTGCGTCGCTCATAAAAGGAACTTGCCATGAACATTACGCTTCGCAAACGCCTGTGCCTGACGGCAATGCTGCTGCTGGGTGCTGTCGTCTACACCGCGACCGCGCAGGCTGAGACCAGCCGACTGGTGATTGAATCAGGCGATAGCGCCCTGAGCCGTCAACAGGCGGCCATGCAAAAAGAACAGTGGGATGACACGCGCAGTCTGCGTCAGAAAGTGAACAAACGCGCGGAAAAAGAGTGGGATAAAGCGGATGCCGCCTTTGATAACCGCGACAACTGCGAACAGAGCGCCAACCTGAATGCGTACTGGGAACCGAACACCCTGCGCTGTCTGGATCGTCGCACCGGTCGCGTGATTGCCCCTTGATATAACGCGTTAAAAAGACATTAAGGATTAGGTATGACAAGCGCCCTCAGTGTTAAGCTGCGCCCGCTGGAGCGTGAAGATTTACGTTTTGTCCATCAACTCGACAACAACGCCAGCGTGATGCGCTACTGGTTTGAAGAGCCTTACGAAGCGTTCGTCGAGTTGTCCGATCTCTACGATAAGCACATTCACGATCAAAGTGAACGCCGTTTCGTCGTGGAATGTGATGGCGAAAAAGCGGGCCTGGTCGAACTGGTTGAAATTAACCATGTCCACCGTCGGGCTGAATTTCAGATCATTATTTCCCCGGAATACCAGGGAAAAGGTCTCGCCTCACGGGCCGCTAAACTGGCGATGGACTACGGATTTACCGTACTTAACCTCTATAAGCTGTACCTCATCGTTGATAAAGAGAACGAGAAGGCGATCCACATCTACCGTAAGCTGGGTTTTATGGTCGAAGGCGAGCTGATTCATGAATTCTTTATCAACGGGGAATACCGCAATACGATCCGGATGTGTATCTTCCAGCATCAGTACCTGGCAGAGCATCGCTCGCCGGGATCGACGATGCTAAAACCTACCGCGCAGTAACCGCTGCGCGGTCCTCTCAATAGTAATCGATGGTATTTTTGATCGTGTAGTTGTGCTCGACCGCGGGTTTGACGCTTTCATCAACGATCACCAGCGTACAGTCGGTGGGATTGGCATGACGGTCATAGTCGCAGGTCTGTTTAACGTTCCCCAAAGGGTGATCGTTAAGCAGACTCACCGCCGTGTAATCCAGCTTCTTGCGCGGATCGGTCGAGGGTTTCGCGCTGACGGATAACGTCTGGTCCTTGCTGATCGTGGTCTTGCCGAGCGGATACCCTTCCGCATCATAGCGGTACTGGACTTTCATCTCTTTTCCCGTTGCCGCAACGACAAAACCATTATCATCGGTATCCCAGACGACGCCCGCTGACGGCAGTTCCGCCAACTGACATTTCCCCTGCAAACGCACCTTTTTCTCCAGCGTTTCGGCATCGCGATAATAGTTCGCGTCCAGCACCAGCGCTACAGCGGTATTGTTTTCGAGATCGTGTAACTCAAGCGAGTCAAAACAACCTTCTTCAGACAACGTACCGTTGACGCGCTTCGTCACTTCTCCCTTCTCATTAAGCAACGTCTGGCTGAAATCTTTTACCGGCCCGCGTAAGGGATCAAAGTCAAATTCATTAGAAAAGCTGGCCATTTCCGGCGTAAAGGAGAGCGGCGTTGCGCTGTTGTCACATCCCACCAGCGCAACACCAAGCGACAAAAGAAATATCTGTTTTTTCACAGGTTCCCCAAGAGAAAAAGATGATCTTCAGTCATAGTAGCAAAGACTGTCGTTTACTGTATACCTGCGCGAAAGTGGCATAAACAAGGGTAAATCGTGAGCAGAATTCACGGTTTCCTCTCACGTTAATTGATCAAGATCAAACTAATGTGTATCTGTTTTTTACAGTATTCCTAAAAAATACGCCTCGTGGCATTTAAGTAATGATTACCCGTCAAATGACTAGCCGATGAGTCATTCCTTTGACAATGAAAATGACTCATCCTGCCTATCCATTATCTCATTGTATAAGGATAATTATTTGTACAATTCCTATTATTTTAAATAGCCTTAATAAGATATATTACTTGCAAAAAAAACATATAAGATCTTATATAAGAAAATAAACATTATATTAAATAGATAAAACCTATTAAAGATTCCAATAATTCAAAGATAAAACCATTTCGTTATTTTCAATGATGCAAATAAAATATGCCTTAGATAAACAATATTTATTTACACATATTATATCGCGTTCAACATAAAAGCATTAAGAGATTGTTTTAAAGACGAAATGTTATTTTCAACACCAGGCACTCTCTTATGGAAGAGACAATTATGAAAATTAAATACTTGCACCACCCAAAATCAATGCTCGCAATCGCTGTGGCACTGGCTGTACAAACTGCCGCCGCAGCGAATGTGGATAATATCAATCTGTTAGCTGTTACCCCTCCGACCGGAGGCAACAGTATTGTCCTTGTTAATAATAATGACACACTCACCCTTTCTAACACAGAAAATACTGAGAGTTACTGGAATAACTTCAGTACATTACGTGTTGGAGACGCTAGCGCCGGATCAATGATCATTGACGGGCGGGATATTCTGACAACAACAGGGGCGGAAATTGGCCGTGCGGCAACAGGCTCTGTGACATTAACCAATGGCGCAACCTGGGAACTGAATAATTCGTTAATTCAAATTGGGCTGGAGGGCGGTACCGGCATACTGAATGTACATAACGGTAGCAAAATCACCGGTATTGCTGGATTACGCGTCGGCGAATTTTACGAAACGGGAGAGGGTCTACTTTCCATCGACGGTGCTAATTCATCCGTTGCGACCAACCATATTATCGTTGGAGATCAGAATCACGGTAAATTATTGATTACCAATGGAGGTAAACTCTCAACGACGGAGCACATGAACATTGGCTACGTCGGCAATACGAGTAACACCAGTCGTAATGGCTACGGTGTCGCCCTCGTGGACGGTGAAAACTCGCTGCTGGATGTGACGGAAGGTATTTACCTCGGGGGGTTTGCAACAACGCCCAATGACGCCACCGGGATCCTCACCGTCAGCAACGGTGCAACGGTCCGCTCGGGTAACTTAATCTGGCTGGCAGTGGGAGAAGGCAGTACCGGCATCCTGAATATTGGCGGCGCAAAGGGCGAAGCACAACAGGCTGCGGGAACACTGAACCTGCCGTGGATCTACCTTGGCAACACCAGCGGTATGAGCACGGCAGAGCTCAACTTTAATCACAACAGCGACGACTTCGTGCTGGCATCACGAATCTACGGTAATGGTGAAGTCAATCATGTTGGGTCCGGTATCACCACGCTGACAGGAGCCAATACCTACAGCGGCAACACGCTTGTCTCCAGAGGTACGCTGCGCGCAGGTGCGGAGAATACGTTTAGCGCCGCGTCAGATTACACCGTCAGCGAAGGCGCCAGTCTGGATCTCAATGGTTATTCGCAAACCCTGAACTCGCTGGATCTGGCAGGTACAGCAACGCTCTCCTCCCCATCACAAGCCAGAGCGGCCTTTACGCCGACCACGTTAACCATCGCGGGCAACTACGCGGGTAACAACGGTCTGCTGGCCTTGCGTACCGTACTGGGTGATGACCTTTCCGCGACTGATAAAATGATTGTCCGTGGTGACACCAGTGGCACTACACGTGTCAGCGTCACCAACGCTGGCGGCGGCGGTTCGCAGACGGTAGAAGGCATCCCCATTGTGGAAGTCGAGGGTGCTTCTAACGGGACCTTCGTCAAAGAAGGTCGTATCGTCGCGGGTGCTTACGATTACAACATCATTAAAAAGAACAACCAGAACTGGCATCTGACCAGCGAGGCGATTCCGACTCCGTTACCGCCAGATGAACCCGCGCCAGCCTCACCGGAAACGCCAGAGCAGCCTATTCCCCAGCCTGGTGAACACCAGTATCGCCCGGAAACCGGCAGCTATCTGGCGAACACCCTTGCCGCCAACACGCTGTTCACCACCCGGCTTCACGATCGTCTGGGTGAAACCCAGTACACTGACGTCTTTACCGGCGAGCAGAAGGTTACCAGCCTGTGGATGCGTCATGTCGGTGGGCATAACCGCTTCAAAGACAGTTCCGGGCAGATCAGCACCCAGAGTAACCGCTACGTGATGCAACTGGGCGGTGATATCGCACAATGGAGCACCGACGGCCTCGATCGCTGGCATCTGGGTCTGATGGCCGGTTACGCCAACAGTAAGAGCCGCAGCCACTCCAGCCTGACCGGCTACACCTCTCGCGGGGAGATCAGCGGCTACAGCGCCGGTCTGTACGGCACCTGGTATGCCAACGACGCCGATAAAACCGGTGCGTATGTCGATGGCTGGCTGCTCTAYAACTGGTTTGACAACACCGTGTCCGGACAGGGTCTGGCGTCTGAAAAGTATGACTCGGACGGTATCACCGCCTCTGTCGAAACAGGCTACACCTGGAAACTGGCCGAATTCAGCGAGCGTAACGCGCTGTACATCCAGCCTAAAGCGCAAATCACCTGGATGGACGTGCAGGCTGATACGCACGTTGAGAAAAACGGCACTCGGGTGGTGGATAAAACCGACGGCAACCTGCAAACGCGTCTTGGCGTCAAAGCCTA